>NZ_JAFGYW010000021.1:0-76417 GCF_017491595.1 Pseudomonas sp. 51_B | reverse complement strand
GACTATGTGATTTCTCGCATGGCCACTTGTGATGCTGATAATCTTTGTGACTATCAGTCCGTACTCACAAGCACCCACACGAATTGCTTGATTCTATTTGTTAAAGAGCGTTTGGTTAAGAGCGTTTCGTCTCAACCGAGGCGCGCATTCTACGCTTTCCTCATTTGCTGTCAAGCGTTTATTTTGAAGTTTTTTGCGAGAAACTCGTTTAGCTTCAAACACTTGACTCGCTGCGATCTCTCGTAGCGGGAGGCGAATCATACAGTGTTTAAAACCGCTGTCAACCTTCATCTCCACCGCTATCGATCAGTCGACCGAAGCGCTTCCAAGTTCGCCCGAACTAATTAACTCGTTGAATCTCAAGGAGTTTTTCGTTCCGATGTCGCTGGAAGTGGGGCGCATTATAAGGGGATTCGAAAGCTCGTCAACCTTTAATTTCAAGAAAGTTCAATATTGCTGAAAAACGAAGCGGGGGCCTAACGGCCCCCGCTTTTCTATATAACTGCGGCGCTTCGCAAACGCTGGATATCATCGGGACTTATGCCCAGCACCTGCGCCAGCACGGTTTCCGTATGCTCGCCAAGTAAAGGTGGCGCATGGCGGTACTCAACTGGCGTTTCGGAAAGCCTGATTGGGCTCGCCACCAGCGGCACGCTTCCCGCCAAGCCATGAGGCATCGAAACCGCCAACCCACGAGCCAGCACCTGAGGGTCCTGGAACACCTGTGCGAGGTCATTGATTGGCCCGCAAGGCACACCTGCAGCTTCCAACTGGCTCACCCACTCTGCGGTCGTCTTGAAAACCGTAGCCTGACGAATCAAAGGGATCAACTCAGCCCGGTTCGCCACTCTCTGCTTATTAGTAGCGAAGCGCGGGTCATCCGCCCATTGCGGCTGACCGGCAACCTCGGCGAACTTGCGAAACTGACCATCATTGCCCACGGTGAGAATGAAGTCCCCATCTGCCGTGGGGAAGTCCTGATACGGCACAATATTAGGGTGAGCATTCCCTAGCCGCCGCGGCGCAGTACCGGTTGCCAGATAGTTCATGGCCTGGTTGGCCAGGCAGGCCACCTGAACATCAAGCAGGGCCATGTCGATATGCTGCCCGACACCATGCTGATCGCGGTAGGCGAGGGCAGCCAGTATCGCGACAGTCGAGTACAGCCCGGTAAGAATGTCGGTGAGCGCTACGCCTACCTTTACCGGCCCAGCACCTTCCTCTCCATCCGGGCGACCGGTCAGACTCATGAGCCCACCCAGGCCCTGAATCATGAAATCATAGCCGGCACGCTTGGCGTAGGGCCCGGTCTGGCCGAAGCCCGTGATCGAGCAATAGATAAGCCGCGGGTTGATCGCCTTCAGGCTCTGGTAATCCAACCCGTAAGCGGCCAGCCCACCGACCTTGAAGTTCTCGATGACGATATCTGACTCGCCCGCCAGCTCACGCACCAGGCGTTGACCTTCGGGCTGGGTGAAATCAATAGTCACCGACCGTTTATTGCGGTTTGCCGAAAGGTAATAGGCAGCTTCACTGGTGCTCTGACCATCGGCATCCTTGAGGAAGGGCGGCCCCCAGAAGCGGGTGTCGTCGCCAGTACCGGGGCGCTCCACCTTGATCACATCAGCGCCGAGGTCGGCCAGGATCTGGCCAGACCAAGGCCCCGCCAACACTCGAGAAAGGTCCAACACTCGCAGATGAGATAGCGCGCCCATGCTGGCTCCTTATCAGTAGAAGGCCTGAATGCCGGTTTGCGCCCGCCCCAGGATCAGCGCATGCACATCGTGGGTACCCTCATAGGTGTTGACTACTTCGAGATTGACCAGGTGTCGGGCTACACCGAACTCATCGGAGATACCGTTTCCGCCGAGCATGTCGCGGGCCATCCGGGCTATATCGAGGGCCTTGCCACATGAGTTGCGCTTCATGATCGACGTGATCTCCACTGCCGCAGTGCCGTCGTCCTTCATGCGCCCCAGACGCAGGCAGCCTTGCAGCGCCAGGGTAATCTCAGTCTGCATATCGGCCAGTTTTTTCTGGATCAGTTGGTTAGCAGCCAGCGGCCGACCGAACTGCTGGCGGTCCAGGGTGTACTGGCGGGCGGTGTGCCAACAGGCCTCCGCAGCTCCTAGCGCACCCCAGGAGATGCCATAGCGGGCCGAGTTCAGGCAGGTGAACGGACCTTTCAAGCCACGCACCTGCGGGAAAATGTTCTCTTCTGGAACAAATACATTGTCCATGACGATTTCGCCGGTGATGGAGGCACGTAACCCAACCTTGCCATGGATTGCCGGGGCGCTGAGACCTTCCCAGCCTTTCTCCAGGACGAAGCCACGAATATCGCCAGCGTCATCTTTGGCCCACACAACGAACACATCGGCGATAGGGCTGTTGGTGATCCACATTTTGCTGCCACTGAGCCGATAGCCGCCATCGACCTTCTTCGCACGGGTAATCATCGAACCTGGATCGGAGCCATGGTTAGGCTCGGTCAGGCCAAAGCAACCAATCCACTCGCCAGTGGCCAACTTGGGCAGGTACTTCTGCTTCTGTGCCTCTGTGCCAAATTCATTGATCGGCACCATGACCAGTGAAGACTGCACGCTCATCATCGAACGGTAGCCGGAGTCGATGCGCTCCACTTCCCGAGCAATCAGCCCGTAGCACACATAATTGAGGCCACTGCCACCGTACTGTTCAGGGATGGTCGCCCCGAGCAAGCCAACCTCACCCATCTCACGGAAAATAGCCGGGTCGGTTTGCTCGTGACGGAAAGCTTCCAGCACACGCGGAGCCAGCTTGTCCTGGGCGAACTGGTAAGCGCTGTCACGGACCATACGCTCCTCTTCAGTCAGCTGCTGATCCAGCAGCAGCGGGTCGATCCAGTTGAAGCTTGCTTTACCGGCCATGAGCGAAATCCTCGAAATAGGGGAGCAGTTTCTTGTGCCATTGATCCTAGGCCCGATCTAGCAACGCTACAAACGAGGATTGCGCACGTATCAGTGATATTTTGTCACTCCGAAACACTGAAAACAGCCATACCCATGGCTCAATGAGTGAGGTTACCGTACATGCGGCGCAAGATTCCTAGTACTACAGCGCTGGTCTGCTTCGAGGCGGCGGCACGCCATGAGAGCTTCACCAAGGCCGCTCAGGAACTGGCGCTGACCCAGGGCGCCGTCTGTCGTCAGATCGGCGCACTCGAAGCCTTTCTCAATGTCGAGTTGTTCAGGCGCTCTCGCCGCGGCGTGCGCCTGACCGAAGCTGGGCTGTCATATAGCAGGCGAGTTGCTGCGCAACTGGATGCCGTGGAGCGAGACACTTTGTCGGTGATGCGTCAGCAGGGCGCTAATGTGATCGAACTGGCCGTCGTACCCACATTCGGCACTCAGTGGCTGCTACCACGACTTAAGGATTTTCAACAAAGGCATCCAGAAGTCACAGTCAACCTGACCAACCGTACCCGGCCATTCCTGTTCGCCGACACGCCCTTCGATGCCGCCATCTACTTCGGCGACGCCGATTGGTCGGGCACGCAGTCCCATCGCCTGATGGGTGAAAACCCCATGCCGGTGTGTAGCCCGGCCTTGCTGGATGGGCAAGGGGGGCTGGAGGCTGAGCAAATAGCCAGACTACCGTTGCTGCAACAAACCACCAGGCCCTATGCATGGCGCCAATGGTTCAATGGCCTGGGCCTGAATATAGCCGGCGACATGAATGGCCCGCGCTATGAGCTGTTCTCCATGTTGGCCCAAGCGGCGATGCATGAGATGGGTATCGCCCTAATTCCGCCTTTCCTCATTCAGCGGGAATTGGAGCAGGGGAGGCTGGTAGTCGCTAACAGGTACGCACTGTCTAGCGACAGGGCCTACTATCTGATGATTCCAGAGCGCAAGGTTGAGTCCGCCTCGCTTCGCGCCTTCAGGGACTGGCTTGTCAGCCAGGCGCAGCTCTACATCGCCTCAGAGCGATCTGAAGCAGCAAACCTACCCCTGTAGTCAATTATTTTGAACACCTACAGATGTAATTTAATGTCGCATTGAAGACAACTGTGCCGGTGAATCGAAAAACCCTTTGAAAGCCTCTAGAAATGGGGCTTTCAGAAGGATTTACGACATCTACCAAGCAATTCGCGAAATCATCGCAAAAAATTTCGAAATCTCCCCTAATCTGCCAATAGCCCATGTTTTATGGGCTGCGGGCTGTTGCTTGCGACATACGGTCACAGGGTGACTTGTAGTTTTAACTTCGTTTCGCTTCATAACTGGTTGAAGGCCTCTGGGTTCGCCTGCAAAATGCGTCGCCCGTCCTGGATTCGGCGGGCTCGGCGCTCAACAGCCGCCCCAGCGCACCATCCGCAGTGCGCTGGTTTCTACAAATACAAAAGGTCACCGCAGGAGAAATAGTCGTGCACATTGGTGTTCCTCTCGAGACGCAGACCGGTGAGACAAGGGTCGCTGCGACCCCAGAAACCCTCAAGAAACTGATTGGCCAGGGCCATCAGGTTACCGTCCAACGGGGGGCAGGGCTGAACGCCAGCATTCCGGACAGTGCCTATGAGGCCGTGGGTGCTTCCTTAGGAAGCGCAGCCGATGCCTACGGCGCCCAATTGGTGCTCAAGGTGGTGGCACCCAACGACCAGGAACTCGCCCTGATCAACAGTGGCAGCCTCTTGTTGGGCATGCTCAACCCCTTCAACAGCGAACTGATCAGCAAAATGGCCGAACGCGGAATCACCGCCTTCGCCCTGGAAGCTGCGCCGCGCACCTCACGGGCGCAAAGCCTGGACGTGCTGTCATCACAGGCCAACATCGCCGGCTACAAGGCAGTGTTGCTGGCCGCTCATCATTACCCCCGCTTCATGCCCATGCTCATGACCGCCGCCGGTACCGTCAAAGCTGCACGAGTGCTGATTCTGGGCGCGGGCGTTGCCGGGTTACAGGCGATTGCCACGGCAAAGCGCCTGGGTGCGGTGATCGAGGCGTCCGACGTACGCCCAGCGGTGAAGGAGCAGATCGAGTCGCTAGGCGCCAAGTTCATCGATGTGCCTTACGAAACCGATGAAGAGCGTGAATGCGCCGAGGGTGTCGGCGGCTACGCCCGGCCGATGCCGGCCAGCTGGATGCAACGTCAGGCCCAGGCGGTGCACGAACGGGCCAAGCAGGCCGATATCGTCATCACCACCGCTTTGATCCCAGGCCGCAAAGCACCGACATTGCTTAGCGCCGAGACAGTGGCGCAGATGAAGCCAGGCTCTGTGGTCATCGACTTGGCAGCTGCCCAAGGCGGTAACTGCCCGCTGACCGTTGCCGACCAAGTGGTACAGGCCAGTGGTGTGACCATCGTCGGCCCAACCAACCTGCCGGCGCAGGTGGGTGCCGATGCCTCGGCGCTGTATGCGCGCAACCTGCTGGACTTCATGAAGCTGCTGTTCGACAAGGACGGCGCGCTGGTCATCAACCTCGAAGACGACATCGTCGCGGCCTGCCTGATGTGCCGCGATGGCCAGGTCGTCCGCAAGAACGGCTAAGGAGCACGACAAATGGAAGACATGCTGATTTCTCACGGCATCTACAACCTGATCATCTTCGTGCTGGCCATCTATGTGGGCTACCACGTGGTGTGGAACGTTACCCCAGCCCTGCATACCCCGTTGATGGCAGTCACCAACGCCATCTCGGCGATCGTCATCGTCGGCGCCATGCTGGCCGCAGCCCTCACCGTGACCCCGGCCGGCAAGCTGATGGGCACTCTGGCTGTGGCATTAGCTGCGGTCAATGTGTTCGGTGGCTTCCTGGTCACCCGTCGCATGCTCGAAATGTTCAAGAAAAAAACCAAAAACGAGGCGCAGAAGTAAGCATGAGCATGAATCTGGTAACGCTCCTCTACCTCGTCGCCTCCATATGCTTCATCCAGGCGCTCAAGGGCCTATCGCACCCGACTACCTCGCGGCGCGGCAATCTGTTCGGCATGATCGGCATGGGGATCGCGATCCTTACAACCGTTGGCCTCATCTATAAGCTTGCGGCGCTCTCGGTTGGTAACGGCGGGGCTACAGCCGGCATCGGCTACGTCATCGTTGGTTTGCTGGTCGGCGGCACCGCAGGCTCCATCATGGCCAAGCGCGTCGAGATGACCAAGATGCCGGAGCTGGTGGCCTTCATGCACAGCATGATCGGCCTGGCTGCGGTATTCATCGCCATCGCCGCCGTGCTGGAGCCACAATCGATGGGTATCGTCGCTGCAATCAGCGACCCGATCCCCACGGGTAACCGCCTGGAGCTGTTCCTGGGGGCGGCCATCGGTGCCATTACTTTCTCCGGTTCTGTGATCGCTTTCGGCAAGCTGTCGGGCAAGTACAAGTTCCGTCTCTTCCAAGGCGCGCCCGTACAGTTCAGCGGCCAGCACAAGCTCAACCTCATTCTCGGCTTGACGACTATCGCTCTGGGCCTGCTGTTCACCTTTACCGGGCACTACAGCGCCTTCACCTTGATGCTGGTACTGGCCTTCATCATGGGTGTGCTGATCATTATTCCGATCGGCGGTGCCGACATGCCGGTGGTGGTGTCGATGCTCAACAGCTATTCGGGATGGGCTGCCGCCGGTATCGGCTTCTCACTGAACAACTCGATGCTGATCATTGCCGGCTCCCTGGTGGGTTCGAGCGGTGCGATCCTCTCGTACATCATGTGCAAGGCGATGAACCGCTCGTTCTTCAATGTGATCCTTGGTGGCTTTGGTGGCGATGTCGATGCTGGCGCCGCCCAAGGGTCGAAGGAGCAACGCCCGGTGAAATCCGGTTCGGCCGACGATGCCACGTTCCTGTTGAGCAACGCCGACAGCGTGATCATCGTTCCGGGCTATGGCCTGGCGGTGGCGCGCGCCCAGCACGCACTCAAGGAGCTGACCGAAAAGCTGAGCCACAATGGCGTGACCGTGAAATACGCCATTCACCCGGTGGCAGGGCGCATGCCTGGGCACATGAACGTACTGCTGGCCGAGGCCGAGGTGCCATACGACCAGGTGTTCGAAATGGAGGACATCAACGCCGAATTCGGCCAAGCCGATGTGGTGCTGGTACTGGGCGCCAACGACGTGGTCAACCCGGCGGCGAAGAACGATCCCAAGTCACCCATCGCCGGGATGCCTATCCTCGAAGCGTTCAAAGCCAAGACCATCATTGTCAACAAGCGCTCCATGGCCAGCGGTTATGCCGGTTTGGACAACGAACTGTTCTACCTGGACAAGACCATGATGGTATTCGGTGACGCCAAGAAGGTCATCGAGGACATGGTCAAAGCGGTGGAGTGACAACCACCACGGCAAACCAGCGTAACTAAAACAAGCCCCGGCCAGAATCTGCCGGGGCTTTTTTTGTTGATCCGGATCAACGGCTCTATTCTCAGGCTTCTCATACGACCATGGTCGCGGGACGGCATGGGGCGAAATCTCTAGACTGCGCTGCAGTAGTTTCAGTAGCCCGAGATAACAATCCATGTACCGTGATCGTATCCGCTTGTCCTCCCTGCACAGCAAGGTAATGAGTGCGGCTGATGCCGCTGGTCTGATCGAGGATGGCATGACCGTCGGCATGAGCGGTTTCACCCGCGCCGGCGAAGCCAAGGCTGTGCCCCATGCCTTGGCCGAACGCGCCAAGCTGTCGCCGCTGAAAATCAGCCTGATGACTGGCGCCAGCCTGGGCAACGACCTTGACAAGCAACTGACCGAAGCCGGCGTACTGGCTCGTCGCATGCCGTTCCAGGTCGACAGCACCCTGCGTAAGGCGATCAATGATGGCCAGGTGATGTTCATTGACCAGCACCTCTCGGAAACCGTCGAGCAGCTGCGCAACCAGCAGCTCAAGTTGCCGGATATCGCGGTCATCGAGGCGGTGGCCATCACCGAGCAGGGCCATATCGTGCCGACCACCTCGGTGGGCAACTCGGCCAGCTTCGCAATCTTCGCCAAGCAAGTGATCGTCGAGATCAACCTGTCGCACAACACCAATCTCGAAGGGTTGCACGACATCTATATTCCGACCTATCGCCCGACGCGCACGCCGATCCCGCTGGTCAAGGTCGATGACCGGATTGGCAGCACCGCAATCCCGATCGACCCTGCAAAAATCGTCGGTATCGTGATCAGCGACCAGCCCGACTCTCCATCCACCGTGCTGCCGCCGGATAACGAAACCCAAGGCATTGCCGACCACCTCATCGACTTCCTCAAAAAAGAAGTGCAAGCGGGGCGCATGACCAACAGGCTCGGGCCCTTGCAGGCTGGCATCGGCAGTATCGCCAACGCAGTCATGTGTGGCCTGATCGAATCGCCGTTCGAAGACCTGACCATGTACTCGGAGGTACTGCAGGATTCGACCTTCGACCTGATCGACGCCGGCAAGCTACGCTTCGCCTCGGGCAGCTCGATCACCTTGTCGACCCGCCGCAACGCCGACGTGTTCGGCAACCTGGAGCGTTACAAAGACAAGCTGGTCCTGCGCCCGCAGGAGATCTCCAACCACCCCGAGGTGGTGCGCCGCCTGGGCATCATCGGTATCAACACGGCGCTGGAGTTCGACATCTACGGGAACGTCAACTCGACGCACGTGTGCGGCACTAGAATGATGAACGGCATCGGTGGCTCGGGTGATTTTGCCCGCAATGCTCACCTGGCGGTGTTCGTTACCAAGTCGATCGCCAAGGGCGGAGCTATTTCCAGCGTCGTTCCGATGGTCAGTCACGTAGACCATACAGAGCACGATGTCGACATCCTGGTTACCGAGCAAGGCTTGGCTGACCTACGCGGCCTGGCTCCCCGAGAGCGCGCTCGAGCAATCATCGACAACTGTGTGCATCCAGATTACCGCGCGGCACTGAACGATTACTTCGAGCGCGCCTGCCAACGTGGTGGCCACACCCCGCACATCCTGCGCGAAGCGTTGAGCTGGCACGAAAATCTTGAAGAAACAGGACGCATGCTCGCCAGCTGAGTCCGTACCCACCCGCATCATTCAGGCCTTGTTGCACGCGCTGGAAGCCAAGGCCTGAACAGTTGACTCTCCCGCCTAAACACTTACGCAGCAAATCCAATAAAACTGTACTTCTGTACTGGTATTATTCGGGCCGCGTCGTGGTTAAAACAGCGAAAACCCCATAAATTGCACCAAAAACGCGCACACCAGTACAGTTTCGCCTAATTCGAGTGCAACAGTAGGGTTAAACAGTTAACTGGCCCATCTCATTACTGTTGAACTGTATCTACTGTTATGGACAGCAGGGGAGGATCATTGGCATCAGTTAAATCACTACCTAATCCCGCCATAAGCGGAAGGATGAAGCATCATGGAACGTACCCTCAGTTCCGGTCTGGTTTTTGAAAGCAATGCCCAGCAGTCCCAGGCCTCCCTGCCACTGCGCGCACTCTCCACTCTGCTGCTGTGGCAGCGCCGCATGTCGAGCCGCCGTCAACTGGCCCGCTTGGATGCCCGCCTGCTTGCAGACGCCGGTATCAGCGAGTCGCAGCGTTACGAAGAGCTGAGCAAGCCATTCTGGCGTTAAGCTCTGCTTGTCGGCTCTAGCCGGCACAGCTAATTTCCCGAAACCCGTTGCCGGAGACTGCAACGGGTTTTTTTTGCCTGCGAATTGGGGTGAGGAAGAAAAAACCTGCGACAGGTACAGTTAGTGACTTGTCACTAATCACCATAACAGTTGCACGCTGCAATGGTCGTCTAACCTTGCAAGGGGTGACCCCGTGACACGTTTCGCTTAGCATTCTGTCAGTTACGGTTGTCAAACCCGTACCGTAACGGGCAGTGCCAACGTCCATAGAGCAGAACCCTACCCAGGAGCAAACCGACATGTCCCACAAATATCTGATTGGTGCCGCCCTGTTGCTCGGCATGGTCAGCACTGCCAACGCCAGCAGTTTCGTCGTCACCACCGACGCCGTAGTCCGAGCCGTTGCCGCCTCCACCGACGCGACCTCAGACCTGACCTCATCTCTACGCGACGACAAAATCGTCCAGGCCGCGCGTGACGACGCCGCTAGCTTCGTGGGTAGCCAAGGCGCTATCCGTGGTGCCCGGCTGGAAAGTGCTTTACTGCACATCCGTTCGACCCAGCCACAACTGCAAGCCAGTGACGCCCAGTTGGCCCAGGCAATCCTGGCAATTTGACGATCACCTCGTTAGGCAGGCGCGTAGGCCAGGGCCTTCGCACTTGCGCTAGCCTCAGCTGCTCATTCATCCAGCCGTCGAACATGCTCATGCGTTATCTGTTGCCGTTACTGTTGACCGCTGGCATGGCCAGCGCCCAAGCCATGGATACCACCACCCAAGGCCTTGTCATTACTGGCTACGTGACCAGCCAAGTCACCACTGCCCCGTTTGATCGCAAGTTGGTCGGGCAAGCTCGGGACGACGCGGCGGTCTTCGTTGCCACAGATGGTTTGATACGCGGGGCGCGTCTGGAAGCCGCGCTCGACTCGCTGCGGCACACTGGTGTACGGCAATCTGTCGGCGACCTTGAACTGGCAGAAGCGATTCTCGTCCAATAACCAATCCTTACTCCCTGTATTCTTCGGAGATGCTCCATGCGTAAATCGCTGATTGCCGCTTCCCTCGGCACGTTGCTGCTGGCCGATCTGGCCCATGCACAGACCCTGGTGGCCACCAGCAACATCATCGTGCGTGCCTTTGGCCGCTCGATCGACTTCACCTCTGACACCACAACCTCGATCCGTGATTCCAAAGTTGTGCGCGAAGCCCATGACGATGCCGCCAGCTTCGTGGCGAGCAATGGTGATATTCGTGGCGCGCAACTGGAAGCGGCTTTCAGCACCTTGCGCGAGCGCGTACCTCAAGCGCGTGACGCCAGTGATCAGGTACTGGCAGAAGCCATCCTCGCACTGTGAAGCGCGTGCGTGCCTGGCTGCTCGGCTGCGCTCTGACGCTGCTAGGCACTCCCGCTTTTGCCGACCTGCAGCTCGAACTGCAGGCGGCAGGCCTGTCCTCACAACAAGCCCGAGCCAGCCAGGCATTGCTCGACGAGGCAATGGCCAAGCTGCCCCCACGCTTCAAGCAACAGCTCGATCGCCGCGTGCAGGTGAGCTGGAGCGACAACATGCCAGCCGATGCCTACGGTCAGGCATCCCTGGTTTCCACGTTGCAGCTCAACCGTCGCCTCTTACCGGGGCTGACCGATGGCAGCGCAGCCACCCAACGCACCAACCGCCCCCATGGCACCGTGCGCGAAGAATTGCTCGCAACTGTGCTGCACGAGCTTACCCATATTTACGACCGCGCACGCCTGTGGCCCAGCGCGGAGCGCTCGCTGATCGCCCGCTGCGCCCGCCAGCAAAACACGTTGGGCAAAATAGGCCAGCTCCCAGCGTGCCGCGGCCAGGCAGAGCGCCGCTTCACGCTGAGCGATGACCCTCGCTTGCTGGACCTGGCCGGTTGGCCGCAATACGTTGGGCGCCGAGGTGAGCGTGAACAGCACAACGCCCAGTTCATGCGCAGCCCAGACAGCTACGAGCTGAGCAGCCCCAAGGAATACATCGCGGTCAACATGGAGTACTTCCTCCTCGACCCGAGCTATGGATGCCGTCGACCGGCGCTGAACCAGTACCTGCGTGATCATTTCGGCTGGGCGCCCCAGCAGACCACCTGCGCCCAGGGCCTGCCGTTCATTAACGCGGGCAGTGATTTTGCCCGCCAGCCGCTGGGTGAAATCGACCCCGAACGGGTCTATCAGGTCGACTTCCTGCTTGCCGAAGCCAATCAGAACCTGGTCAGCCGCTGGGGGCACAGCATGCTGCGCCTGGTGATCTGCAAGCCTGGTCGCCCACGTGGCCCCGACTGCCGTCTGGACCTCGACCAAAGCCTGGTGCTGTCCTATCGGGCCTTCGTCAACGATGTGCAGCTATCCAGTTGGGATGGGCTGGTCGGTGTCTACCCGTCTCGGCTGTTCGTACTGCCGCTGGGTCAGGTCATCGATGAGTACACTAAAACAGAACTGCGCAGCCTGGCCTCGGTGCCGCTGAAGCTCAACCGCGAAGAGATCGAAAACCTGGTACGCCAGGCTGCCGAGATGCACTGGAGCTACGATGGCAATTATTGGTTCTTGTCCAACAACTGCGCCGTGGAATCCTTGAAGCTGCTACGCAGTGGGACTGCCAACCCAGGCCTGAACGACCTCGATAGCATCATGCCGAACGGTTTGCTGGCGGTGCTCAAGGGCAGGGGACTGGCCGATACCAGTGTGCTCGATGACCCCCGGGAAGCTTTGCGCCTGGGTTATCGTTTCGATTCCTACCGTGAACGCTATCAGGCCATGTTCGATGTGCTGAGAAAGCAGCTACCAATCAAGCAGACCGAAGTCGAGGACTGGCTGGCGCAAGATGCAGAGCAAAGGCGCCCCTGGTTCGACAAGGCCGACCTGCGCACCAGTGCTGCCTTGCTTCTGCTCGAACAAGCCAGCCTGCGCCGGCAACTGCTGCTAGCACAAGATGAAGTCAAGCAACGCTATTTGAACGCTGCAGCGATAAAGGACGGCAATATCAACAAGGCTGACGAGACGCTAAGGCAGATGCTCGCCAACAGTGGCTTCCTAAGCCGCCCGGCCGAGTTGCTCGACAGCCAGGGCTATGGCTTGCCACAACCGCAAGAGCGCCGCCACCTGGAGCAGGTCAGTGCCGAGCGCCAGGCAAAACTGCTGCGCCTGAGCAATGACCTGGATAAAGAGGTGAGGGCGCTGCTGGAGCCGTCGCGGGCCAAAGAAATCGCTGCGGTGGAAACCAATGTGAAACAGATCGGCGTGCACCTGCGGGCGTTGCACAAGGCCGCTGGCGGCCTGCAGCTGCCCTGATACCCGCAACCGGCCTTGAGCGGCTGATGCCGCCCAGGGCCGGCTAACCCAGCGCACTGCTAAAGGTTTTCCTCAGGCTCCCCAGGCAGCTGCTCATCCAGGTGCAGCCAAGGCAGCTTGCTGGAAGTCCAGATATGTCGCTTGGCGGGTACCTGCTCCGGGTAATCCAGGGTTGCGACTGTCACATCGATGCTACCCGGGCTGTGCTCGGTCACCAGTGCCACGTGGGCACCACATTCCCCGCAGAAGTAGCGCTTACAACTGGTCGGCGCCATGTAGCATTGGGGCCTTCCCGCCAACCATCTGAAAGCAGAACGGGGCAGGGTGACCCAGGTCACCACCAATCCACCGCTGACCCGCCTGCAGATCGAACAATGGCAATGGGCGGCATCTGCCAACTCGCCCTGCAGCCGATAACGTAAAGCGCCGCAATGGCAGCCACCCTCGTGCATGTCCTGCATCACCTACCTCCCGTCGCCGTCTTTGCGGCGAAAGCTGGCTGAAAGCTTGTCCCCCTAGGATAGCTCCCACTACCGGCACAAGACCGGTCAGCCAGGGCACCGAAACCTATTCGAGCGCTGGCCCATCAACAACAACAATGGTGATTTCTGATGTCTTCCTGCGCCCGCCCTTCTGCACCAACCTTCCGCACGCTCCTGGCACAGCGTCAAACACGCTGACCCGCCCGAATCGAAAACCCTTTCGCCGCGCCCCGCCTGGAGTATTGCCATGCTGACCTTCCTCGGCTTTGCCATGGTCATCACCTTCATGTACCTGATCATGACCAAGCGCCTTTCGGCCTTGATCGCGCTGATCCTGGTACCGATCCTGTTCGCCCTGTTCGGTGGTTTTTCCGCCAAGATCGGCCCAATGATGCTCGAAGGCATCAGTAAGCTCGCACCCACTGGTGTGATGCTGATGTTCGCCATCCTCTACTTCGCCCTGATGATCGACTCCGGCCTGTTCGACCCGGCCGTGCGCAAGATCCTCAAGCTGGTCAAGGGTGACCCGCTAAAAGTCTCGGTCGGCACTGCCGTGCTGGCTCTGGTCGTGTCCCTCGACGGTGACGGCGCCACCACCTACATGATCTGCTGCGCCGCCATGCTGCCGCTGTACAGCCGTTTGGGCATGAGCCCGCGAATCATGGCCGGCCTGATCATCCTGGCCGGCGGCGTGATGAACATGACCCCGTGGGGTGGCCCGACCGCCCGTGCTGCCAGCGCTCTGCACGTGGACCCGTCGGACATCTTCGTACCGATGATCCCGGCGATGGCCTTCGGCGTGGTGGCAATCCTTGCCATCGCCTACATGTATGGCAAGCGTGAGCGCGCACGTCTGGGTGAACTGCACTTGCCGACCGATGACATCGACCACAGCGACATCAGCGTGTCGCAGTTCCCTGAAGCGCGCCGCCCCAAACTGATCTACTTCAATGGGGCCCTGACCGCCGCCCTGATGGTGGCCCTGATCGCCGGCGTGCTGCCGCTGCCAGTGCTGTTCATGATTGCCTTCAGTATCGCCATGATCGTCAACTACCCATGCCTGCAACAGCAGAAGGACCGCATCGGGGCCCACGCTGGCAGCGTGCTGGCCGTGACCGGGCTGATCTTCGCGGCCGGCATCTTCACCGGCATCCTGTCAGGTACCGGGATGGTCGATGCCATGTCCAAGAGTCTGCTGGCGGTCATCCCTGACGCCCTGGGCCCGTACCTGGCCGTGATTACCGCGATCGTGAGCATGCCGTTCACCTTCTTCATGTCCAACGACGCCTTCTACTACGGCGTGCTGCCGGTGCTGTCGGAAGCGGCGAGCCATTACGGTATCAGCCCGGTGGAAATGGCTCGCGCCTCGATCGTCGGGCAGCCGGTGCACTTGCTCAGCCCATTGGTGCCGTCGACCTATCTGCTGGTGGCCCTGGCCGGTATCGAATTTGGCGACCACCAGCGCTTCACGCTCAAATGGGCAGTACTGGTCTGCGTATGCATAATGCTGGCCGCGCTGCTGATGGGCATTTTCCCGCTGTTCAGTAGTCTTTAATAAACACGCATCACCCCACGCGGTGCACCGGTGAAAAGGTGCACCGCCTTTATCGTTCGAAGGAATACACATGGAATGGCTGACCAGCCCGGAAATCTGGGTTGCCTTTTTCACCCTCACGGCGCTCGAGATCGTACTCGGGATCGACAACATCATCATGATCTCGATCCTGGTCAGCCGCATGCCCAAGCACATGCAGCCGCGCACACGGATCTTCGGCCTGGCCTTGGCCATGGTCACCCGCATCATGCTGTTGCTGTCGATCACCTGGGTCATGCGCCTGACCAACGATCTGTTCGTGGTGCTCGGCCAGGGCATCTCTGGCCGAGACCTGATCCTGTTCTGTGGCGGCCTGTTCCTGCTGTGGAAAAGCTCGCAAGAGATTTACCACGGCCTGGAAGGTGAGGAAGAAAGCGCCGATGAGCCCAAGGGCGCCGGTGGCAAGTTCCTCTACACCATCATCCAGATCGCCATCATCGACATTGTGTTCTCGCTGGACTCGGTGATCACCGCCGTGGGCATGGTCTCCCATGTACCCGTGATGATCGCCGCCATTGTGGTCGCAGTGCTGGTCATGATGGCCTGCGCAGGCGCTATCAGTGACTTCATCGACAAACACCCGTCACTGAAGATGCTCGCACTGTCGTTCCTGATCGTCGTGGGGACCGTACTGATCGCCGAGTCTTTCGACGTGCACGTCCCTAAAGGCTATGTGTACTTCGCCATGGCCTTCTCGCTGGCGGTCGAAGCGATCAATATCCGGATGCGCACGGCACTGGCCCGCAAGCAAGGCAAGGAGCACGATCCAGTCAAACTACGCAAGGACGTACCGGGTCAATAAACGCCTGCACCTGCCACCTTTAGGGCCTGAAGGCTGATGCCAGTCAGCTGCAAGGCCCTATGTCCCATCCCTTGGGGCCGCGCGGCCCTTCGGGTAATCCGCCCTAGGCAGCCCTGCGCCGCCTTTGATCAACGCTCCGACCTGTAGGAGCGGCTTAGCCGCGAACAGGCCCGCAACGGTCAACGAGACCATCGCACCCGCGAGGGGCTGCACAGATTTCCCTTCGGAACCCTTCAACGCACAAGCTTTGATGACACAAATATTTCAAATGACTTCAAGGCGTGCCAAGCTGGCGCAAGGTCTACAGAACAACTAAAGCTTGAGTAAGCACTGGAATAAACAACCCACCCCCGGGCCAGGCTTACGGCTTCACATATTTAGGCTCCGCCACTGGAGCTCGAGAACAAAGGGGGGCTCGACCATGCTGACTCTGCTTAACCTGCTCAGCGCCGTGTCCTTGCTGGTGTGGGGCACGCATATCGTGCGCACCGGTATCCTCAGGGTGTTCGGCTCCAACCTGCGCCGCGTGCTCGGCCAGAACATGAACCGCCGACCCTTGGCGTTTCTCGCTGGTATCGTCGTCACCGCCGTGGTGCAAAGCAGCAACGCCACCGCCATGTTGGTCACCTCGTTTGTCGGCCAAGGCCTGATGGCGATGACCCCGGCCCTGGCAATCATGCTTGGCGCCGATGTCGGTACTGCACTGATGGCCCGGGTCCTGACCCTGGATCTTTCATGGCTGTCCCCGCTGCTGATCTTCCTCGGCGTGATTTTCTTCCTTTCGCGCAAGCAAACCCGCGCCGGCCAACTAGGCCGGGTGGCCATTGGTCTGGGGCTGATCATCCTGGCGCTGCAGTTGATCGTGCAGGCAGCGGCGCCCATCACCCAAGCTCAAGGGGTGAAAGTGCTGTTCGCCTCGCTGACCGGCGACATCATGCTCGATGCCTTGGTGGGCGCTTTGTTCGCGATGATTTCGTACTCCAGCCTGGCTGCTGTACTGCTGACCGCAACCTTGGCCGGCGCTGAAGTGATCAGCTTGCCGGTGGCCATTGGCCTGGTGGTCGGCGCCAATATCGGCAGCGGCCTGCTGGCGTTCATCAGCACCAGCATGCAAAACGCTGCCGGGCGCCGCGTAGCCCTGGGCAGCCTGTTGTACAAACTGATCGGCCTGATCTTGATCATTCCGGTGTTGCACCCGCTGGTGGAGTGGATGGACAGCCTGAGCTTCAGCCCGCAAGAGCTGGTGATCGGCTTCCATTTGCTTTACAACACGCTGCGCTGCCTGATCATGCTGCCGACGGTCAGGCCCATGGGCCGCTTGTGCAACTGGATGTTGCCCGAGCGCGAGCCCAGCAATGGCCAGATACGCCCGCGCCACCTCGATGCCACGGCGCTCACCACGCCCAGCCTGGCCTTGGCCAATGCTGCACGAGAAACCCTGCGCCTGGGCGACATCGTCGACAGCCTGCTGGAAGCCATGCTCGGCGCCCTGCGCGGCACCCACACCGCCATACCGCAACAGGTACGGGCACTGGGCGAGGATGCCGAGGCACTGTACAGCGCGATCAAGCTGTATCTGGCGCAAATGCCACGGGAAGACCTGAGCGAACAGGACAACCGGCGCTGGGCAGAAATCATCGAGCTGGCGATCAACCTGAAATTGGCCTGCGACCTGATCGAACGCATGCTGCGCAAGGTGCAGCAGCAGAAAACCAGCCAGCGCCGCGAGTTTTCCCAAATAGGCCTGGAAGAACTGACAGGGCTACAGGAGCAGCTCCTGGCCAACCTGCGCCTGGGCCTCTCGGTATTCCTCAGCGCTGACCCGCAAAGCGCACGCCTGCTACTGCGCGAGAAGCGTCGGTTCCGCGCCCAGGAGCGGCGCCTGGCGCATGCCCATGTCAGCCGTTTGCAGCGTAAGGTAGTGCAGAGTATCGAGACCAGCTCGCTGCACCTGGAGCTGATTGCCGACATGAAGCGGTTGAACTCTTTGTTCTGCAGCAGTGCCTATGTGGTACTGGGTGGCTCGGACACTGGCGGGCTTTTGCTCGATAGCGTTCCGGAAGACGCCCACCCGACCTGATCTCGCACACCTGGAGACCTTCGCTCGCCCATGCGTTGCCTGATGTTCGTTTGCCTGCTGTTTTGCAGCCTGTCCTCATTCGCCCTCGATCGTTCACGCGTCGAGGGCTACCTGTTGCCCAATGGCCTGCAGGTGATCCTCAAATCCGGCTACGAACGTGATCACGTGGCAATTCGCCTGGTGGTGGGGGTTGGCCTGGATGACTTCGACTGCGAGCAGAAGGAGTTACCACACCTGCTGGAACATCTGCTGTTCACCGGTATCGACGACACCGGCGAGGGCGGCCTCGAGGAACGCCTGCAGAGCTTGGGCGGTGAATGGAATGCGTACACCAGCAGCGCCGATACCACCTTCGTGATCGAGGCGCCGGCACGCAACCAACGCAAGGTACTCGACCTGCTGCTGCAGATCATCCGTGACACGCGCATCGACGCCAAGGCTCTGGCCAAGGCCAAGCACATCATCGAACGCGAAGACGGCGGCCACTATGGCCACCTGCAGCGCTGGCTTGACCGCCAAGACATCGGCCACCCGGCCAGCGACCAGTTGGCCACCGAACTAGGGCTCAAATGCCCCGAGCGCTCCAATGTCGCAGACATGACGCTTGAACAGGTAAAAACACTGCGCGAACGTTGGTACGCGGCCAACAACATGACCCTGATCGTAGTGGGTGGCCTTGACCGCCTGCTGCCAGCCTACCTTGAGCGGTCTTTCGGTGA
The DNA here is from genome assembly GCF_017491595.1 of Pseudomonas sp. 51_B. NCBI lineage: Bacteria > Pseudomonadati > Pseudomonadota > Gammaproteobacteria > Pseudomonadales > Pseudomonadaceae > Pseudomonas > Pseudomonas sp. 51_B. Next base: position 57,874 of record NZ_JAFGYW010000021.1, on the reverse strand, counting down.
GCTACCTCCCACCGAACCGCAAGAGCGCCGCGACCTGGAAACCATCACCCATCAGGCCGAACAGCGCCGCGACCTTAGCCGCAGCCTGCTGGGCGATACCGTCAAGCTGCACTGGCTGTTCATCGAACCGGTACTCGACAATGACCATCAGCAGACTCTGGATCTGCTGTCGCGCTACCTCGACTGGGCTATCTACGACCAGCTGCGCCTACACAACGGCTTGTCATATGGGCCGTCCGTGCAACGCGAAAGCTTTGGCGACAGTGGCATGCTCAGCCTCAATGCTGACCTTGAACGCGACGACATAGACCAAGCCGTGAAAGTGCTGCAACAGTTGTTCGACCGGCTGCGCAAACAAGGCCTGGACCCGCAGACCTTCGAGCGCATCAAACAGGCCGCCGTCGCCAAGGAAAGCTGGAGCACCCAAGGCAACAGCGCGCTTGCCGACTATTACTGGGGCGCCCTGAACGACTATAACGACGGCCGCTTTGCCGACCCGGCACGCAAACTGCGCCAAGTGACGCTGGAGCAGGCCAATGCTGCCTTGAAGGATCTGCTCAAGGACCAGGGTTACTTGCGTATCGAAAAACCGTTTCTGGGCTATGACGAACTGTACGGTCTGCTGGCCTTACTGCTGGGGCTGCTTCTGGCGCTTGGGCTGTTGCGCTGGCGGCGGCACAAACCGCAGCAGCCGAGCGGCGCTACACGGCAGCAATGAATCGGCGGTATTCTTTTGCCAGTACCGGTTCTTTTTCGCAGGTTAACCTGCTTCCACAGGCATTCAACGCCTGCCCAGTGTCTGTGGGGGCGATTGTTCTGAGAAAAGGCTGGCGCAGCCACTTCATCCTTTTGTTGCAGACCCATGCCACCAATACCCCACTTCGTTCAACGCGTCATCGAGCTGCTCAAGCGCTACCCGGGCGTCATCGCCCTCGGCGGTTTCCTCTCTGGTATTGGAAGCTTCATTCTGGTCGATCGCCAGGCCAGCCTAGCTAGCTGGATCGCCATCCTGTTACTGGTCAGCTGGGTCTGGCTGATGCTGGAAAACACCCTGACAGGCTTGTTCGCACGTACCTTCAACCGCGAAATCCCGCAACCGCTGCTGCGCTACGCCACGCAGATGATTCACCAGGAAAGCCTGTTCTTCGTTTTACCGTTCTTCTTCATCACCACCACCTGGAACAGCGGGCAGCTTGTGTTCACCGGCTTACTCGGCGCCGCCGGGTTGATCTCGATCATCGATCCGCTTTATTACAAGTGGCTGGCCCCGCGGCGCTGGCTATTCCTGGCGCTGCACACCCTGACACTGTTCGCTGCACTGCTCACCGCGCTGCCGATCATCCTGCATCTGACCACCGCGCAAAGCTTCAAGCTGGCATTGATCATCGCCATGGCGCTGTCTTTCCCAAGCTTGCTGAGCAGTTTTCCGATCACCAGTTGGCGCCGCGGTGTAGCGCTGGTGGTGCTCACGCTGGCAGTCGGCGGTAGCGGCTGGTTGATGCGCTCGTGGGTGCCACCGGCAACGCTTTGGATGACCGATGTGGCGGTAAGCACCGAAGTGCTCAATCGCCAGCCCGGTGCTTCACTCAAGGAAATCGCCGCCAGCCGCATCCGCAGTGGCGGCCTGTACGCCTACACCGCAATCAACGCGCCACGGGGCCTGGACGAGCGTATCTACCACGTATGGCAAAAGGACGGCCAGGAAGTCGATCGGATTGCCCTGGATATCCACGGTGGGCGCAAGGAAGGTTACCGGGCATGGACCCACAAGCAGAACTTTCCGCCCAACCCGGTGGGCAAGTGGCAGGTGCGCGTGTTGACCGAAGATGGCCAGGTGATCGGCGTACTGCGCTTCAAGGTCGTGGACGACGCAGCGTCCCAGTGAGGCAGGCATCGTCGATTTTAAGCCAACCGCTCTAGGCCCACTGCGCTATGATCAGCCTCTAGCCCAGCCGGATGCATGGAGCCTATGACCACCCCCAGTGCCACCCTGGACACCAGTCGCCAACCGGCCTGCCTACGCATCACCGGTGACTGGACCCTGGCTCACTATGCCACTCTCAAACGCGACAGCGAGCACCTGCGCACGCAGTATGGCGCCGACGCTGTTGCCGACCTCAGCCAACTCGGTCGTCTGGACACTGCCGGCGCCTCATTGCTGGCCGAATTACTGGGCGCAGAGCGGCTCTCGCACTGCACCAACGACCTGCCCGAATCCAGCCGTGCCCTGCTCAAGAATGTGTACTGCTCGGTGCAAGACTACTGCATCCCGGTCAAGGCGCCTGAGCGTAATGTGCTGGCGGTCTTGCTGGAGCGTATCGGCTGCGCGGTCGGCGCCATGTGGCAGGACACCATGCAGTTGCTCGGCTTCCTCGGCCTGATCATCGAAACCCTGCTACTGCGGCTGTTCCAACCGCACCGCTGGCGCGTCACCCCGGTGGTCGCGCATATCGAGCAGACCGGTCTGGATGCTGCCCCCATCGTCGCACTGCTGACGTTTCTGGTAGGCGCCGTGGTGGCCTTTCTGGGTGCCACGGTACTGGCCAACTTCGGCGCAACGGTGTTCACCGTCGACCTGGTGGCGTTCTCGTTTCTACGCGAATTCGCCGTGCTGCTGACCGCCATTCTGCTGGCCGGCCGTACTGCCAGCGCCTTTACTGCGCAGATCGGTTCGATGAAGGCCAATGAAGAAATCGACGCCATCCGCACGCTGGGCCTCAACCCGATCGAACTGTTGGTGGTACCACGGGTGCTGGCGCTGCTGATTTCGCTGCCATTGCTAACTTTCGTTGCGATGGTCTGCGGCATCGTCGGTGGCGCGGTGGTCTGCGCCCTGTCCTTGGGCATCTCGCCGGCCATGTTTCTCTCGCTGTTGCAATCGGACATCGGCGTGCAGCATTTTCTGGTCGGCCTGGCCAAGGCCCCAGTGTTCGCCTTCCTGATCGCCGCGATTGGCTGCCTGGAAGGCTTCAAAGTCAGCGGCAGCGCCGAATCGGTGGGCGCCCATACCACCTCCAGCGTGGTGCAGTCGATTTTCGTGGTCATCGTACTGGATGCGGTGGCTGCGCTGTTTTGTATGGAGATGGGCTGGTGAATGGCGAGCAAGCAGTGATCCAGGCGCGAGGCATCTGCAACCGCTTCGGCAGCCAAGTGGTGCACCAGAACCTGGACCTTGACCTGTACCGTGGTGAAATACTCGCGGTGGTCGGCGGGTCGGGCAGCGGCAAGTCGGTATTGCTGCGCAGCATCGTCGGCCTACGCAGGCCCAACGAAGGGCAAGTGAAGGTCTTCGGCGAGGACCTGGCAGGTTTGCCCGAGCAACAGCGGTCGCAGGTGGAACGCCGCTTTGGCGTGCTGTTTCAGAGGGGCGCGCTTTTTTCGTCACTGACCGTCACCGAAAATGTCGCGCTGCCATTGATCGAACATGCCGGGCTTTCACGCGAGGATGCCGAGCACCTGGCCGGAGTCAAGCTGGCACTGGCCGGTTTGCCAATTTCCGCGGCTGACAAATACCCCTCGTCGCTGTCCGGCGGCATGATCAAGCGCGCCGCCCTGGCGCGGGCCTTGGCGCTGGACCCGGACATCCTGTTTCTCGACGAACCCACCGCAGGCCTGGACCCAATTGGCGCCGCTGCCTTCGACCAGTTGATCCTGACCCTGCGCGATGCGCTGGGCCTGAGCGTATTTCTGATCACCCACGATCTGGATACTCTCTACACCATCACCGATCGCGTCGCCGTGTTGTCACAGAAGAAAGTCCTGGTCGCAGGCCCTCTGACCGAGGTCGCACAAACCAACGATCCCTGGATCCACGAATACTTTCACGGCCCACGCGGGCGCGCCGCCGAGCAGGCTGCCGCGAACGCCGAGCAGGAGCGCTGACCCATGGAAACCCGAGCTCATCACGTTCTGATTGGCCTGGTCACCGTTCTGGTGGTGGCCGGTGCCATGCTTTTTGGCCTGTGGCTGACCAAGTCCAGCGTCGACGACGCCTTCAAGGATTACGAGGTGATCTTCAACGAAGCCGTGTCGGGCTTGTCCCGCGGCAGCCCGGTGCAATACAACGGTATCAAGGTCGGGGATGTCAGCAGCTTGCGCCTGGACCCAAATGACCCGCGTCGGGTGCTGGCCCGGGTACGCCTGAGCGGCGACACGCCCGTCAAGGAGGACACCAAGGCCAAGCTGACCCTGGCCGGGGTCACTGGCAACTCATTCATCCAACTCAGCGGTGGCACCCCGCAAAGCCCGGAGCTCAAAGGCAAGAACGGCAAGTTGCCGGTGATCGTCGCCTCACCCTCGCCAATCTCTCAACTGCTCAACGACAGCAGCGACCTGGTGACCAATATCAACCTGCTGCTGCACAACGCCAACCAGATGTTCTCACAAAGCAACATCGACAATCTCAGCAGCACCTTGGCCAACCTCGAGCAGACCACTGGCGCCTTTGCCAATCAGAAGGGCGGTATCGGCGATGTGATCGAGCAACTGAGCCAGGCCGGCAAACAGGCCAACGCCGCCCTTGCCGAAACCCAGGCTCTGATGCACAACGCCAACAGCTTGCTTGGGGCGCAGGGCAAGCAAGCCATCGGCAGCGCCGAGCAGGCCATGCAGTCGCTGGCCGCAAGTGCAGCAACCCTCAACAGCCTGCTGCAAGACAACCGCCAATCCATCGATGATGGCGCCCAAGGGCTCAATCAGTTGACCCCGGCCATCCGTGAGCTGCGCGAAACCCTCAACGCAATCAAGGGCATCTCACGGCGCCTGGAGGCAGACCCAAGCGGCTATCTGCTAGGTCGCGATAACAACAAGGAGTTCCAGCCATGACCCTACCGCTGCGCCTGTTGGTCTTGGCAGCTACCTTCACCCTGGCCAGCGGCTGCTCGGTGCTGCCGCAGAGCGAGCCAGTGGATCTCTATCGTTTGCCAGTCAACCAAGCCAGCCAGAGCGTCACGGCAGTGGGCTGGTCGCTGCGCCTGAACAAGCCGCTGGCCAGCGAAGCGCTGGCCGGGCCACGTATCGCGGTGGTGCCGCAAGGCAATGTGATCAGCAGTTACAAGGGCGCCCGCTGGAGCGACCCGGCACCGGTGCTGGTGCGCAACCGGCTGCTCGATGGCTTCCAGCGCGATGGCCGAGTGCAACGCCTGAGCGCGGACGACAGCAACCTGCAGGCCGATTACGAACTGAGCGGCGAGCTGCAAGCCTTTCAGAGCGAATATCAGCCGGGGGGCAAGGTGGAGGTGGTAATCCGCTACGACGTGCGCCTGGTCCAAGGCCGCAGCCAGCGCATTCTCAGCAGCCAGCGCTTTGAAGTACGCCAACCGCTGGCAGATCCCCAAGTGTCAGCCGTGGTCGCCGGCTTCGGCGCGGCCAGCGACAAACTGGTAGGGCAGGTGGTGAACTGGACGGTGGCGCAAGGCACCCAGGCTCAGGCGAAGAACCAGTAGCACACGCAGATGGCAGCGATTACGCCGGACAACTCGGCCAGCAAGGCACAGCCAACGGCGTGGCGCACGCGCTGGATACCCACGGCGCCGAAATACACCGCTACCACGTAGAAGGTGGTTTCCGTACTGCCTTGGATGGTTGCTGCCACCAAGGCCGGGAAGCTGTCGACACCTTGAGTCTGCATGGTCTCGATCAGCATGGCCCGCGCCGCGCTGCCGGAAAACGGCTTGACCAGTGCGGTGGGCAGGCCATCGACGAAGCGTGTATCCAAGCCCATCCAGTTGACTGCGTGGCGGATGCCATCCAACAACAACTCCAGCGCGCCTGAGGCGCGCAGCACACCGACCGCCACCAGCATCGCCACCAGGTATGGCAGCAGGCTCTTGGCCACATCAAAGCCTTCTTTGGCGCCTTCGACGAAGGTTTCGTATACCTGCACCCGCTTCAATGCGCCGATGACCAAAAACAAAATGATCACCCCGAACAGCGTCAGGTTGCCGAGGATCGAGGAAAGGCTGGCGAGCGCGGCAGCCGACAGGGTGCCCAGGAAGGCCATGAAACCGCCCAGCAGCAGTGCGCCAGGGATCAGATAGGCGAGCACCACCGGATCCCATAGGCGCAGGCGCTGCATCACAGCCACCGACAGCAGCCCTACCAAGGTCGATGCACTGGTCGCCAGGAGGATCGGCAAGAACACCAGGGTAGGGTCAGTTGCGCCTTGCTGGGCGCGGTACATGAAAATGGTTACCGGCAGCAGGGTCAGCGACGAGGCGTTGAGCACCAGGAACAGAATCTGCGCATTGCTGGCCGTCGTACTGCTGGGGTTGAGTTCTTGCAGTGCACGCATAGCCTTCAGGCCAATGGGTGTTGCGGCATTGTCCAGGCCCAGGCCATTGGCGGCGAAGTTCATGGTGATCAGGCCCAGGGCCGGGTGGCCAGGGGGAACTTCCGGCATCAGGCGGGCGAACAGTGGCCCCAATACCTTGGCCAACCATTCGACGATACCGGCTTTTTCGGCGATCTTCAGAAAGCCCAACCACAGGGTCAGGGTGCCGAAAAGCAGCACCATGACCTCCACCGACAGCTTGGCCATGGCGAAGATACTCTCGACCATTGCCGCGAAGATCCCGGCATTGCCACCCACCAGCCACTGGGCCAGCGCGGAAACTGCCGCTACGAGGAAAAAGCCGAGCCAAAGGCCGTTGAGCATCCGCATGTACCCCTTGAAAAATGCCCGAATGATAGCGCATCGCAGCTTATGGAACGTCGATCGTTGCAGGCGCGGGGTTACCCGCGAAGAGCTCGGCAAACAATGACAAGACAATTGCCACTATAGGTCCGGCAATGGACACACAGACAACAAAAAGCCCCGACAAGTCGAGGCTTTTTGTTCGAGTGAATCAGGGTCAGCGCTTGGCAGCCTCACCAACGACGACGGCCTGCTGCTTGTCCGCCATCAGCGAGGCATAGTACTGCTCACCTTTGGCGGCATCGTACATACCTTCCCATCGTGCAATTACCAGGGCGGCCAGGGCGTTGCCGATCACGTTCAGGGCAGTACGTGCCATGTCCATGATACGGTCGACACCGGCGATGAACGCCAGACCTTCCAGCGGAATACCCACGCTGCCCAAAGTAGCCAGCAGCACTACGAAGGACACACCCGGTACCCCGGCAATGCCTTTGGAGGTGACCATCAGGGTCAGCACCAGCAGCAACTGCTGGCTCCAGGACAGGTCGATGCCATACAGCTGGGCGATGAAGATGGCCGCGATGCTCTGGTACAGGGTGGACCCATCGAGGTTGAACGAATAGCCAGTCGGCACCACGAACGAGCAGATCGACTTCGGCGCGCCGTACTTTTCCATCTTCTCGATCACGCGCGGCAGCACGGTTTCGGAGCTAGAGGTGGAGTACGCAAGAATCAGCTCATCTTTCATGATGCGCATGATCTTGATGACCGAAAAGCCGAACAGGCGTGCTACCAAGCCCAGCACCATGAAGGCGAAGAAGGCGATGGCGAAGTAAACCAACAGCACCAGCTTGGCCAGCGGCAGCAACGAGCTGAAGCCGAAGTTGGCAACGGTAACGGCGATCAGGGCGAACACACCGATAGGCGCGTAGTTCATGATCATGTGGGTGACCTTGAACATGGTCTCCGACACAGCCTGGAAAGTACGCACCAGCGGCTCGCGCAGGTCGGCCTGCAGGCTCGAAAGACCAAGGCCGAACATTACCGAGAAGAAGATGATCGGCAGCATCTCGCCACGCATCAGCGCTGCGAAAATGTTCGACGGGATCAGGTTGAGCAGGGTTTCGATGAACGCATGCTCATGCTGAACCTCCGCCGCAGTAGCTTGATACTTGGAGATGTCGACGGTGCCCAGGGTGCTCATGTCGATGCCGGCGCCCGGGTGGAAAAGGTTGGCCAGTACCAAGCCAACCACGATGGCTATGGTGGTAACCACTTCGAAATACAGAATGGTCTTCAGGCCGATGCTGCCTAGTTTCTTCGCATCGCCAACCCCGGCAATACCCACGATCAGCGACGAAATCACGATCGGGACGACGATCATCTTGATCAGGCGAATGAAGATGTCACCGGCGGGCTGGAGAACGTTACTGATCCACCAGGCCTTTTCAGCGCTGAAGTGGTTCAGCAGCGCGCCGATTGCAACACCCAGAACCAGACCGATAACGATCTGCCAGGCGAGGCTCAGTTTTGCCTTCTTCATGTCTTTACCCTTTGTTGTAGTGGTCACGGGTACCGACTGGAAAAGCGCGCAACAAAGCCGGTGGCAATGTCACGGGAGCTTTTGGCTTCCGTCCGGAGACCTCGTGTAAGGACACCGCGAGCGAGCGACAAGGCGCCCGTGCCAGCGAAAAAGGCGGCAACTATTGCGATGGCACAGCACGAAATCTAATGCCGGAAACGCATACCCTATACCGTTTCGGCATGGGCAAAGCGCCAGCATTTAATAGCATGTAAGTCATTGATTTATAACGTTCGGGAATCCGAACAGAGCTAAACCGCTATTTTTAGCCAGTTTTAGCGGGGGAAGGAGTGAGGTTCAAAAAGGCCTGTTCGGCAATCCGAATGGCAGAAATGGCACTTGCCTGGACTCTCTCGATCACTAAAAAAAGTGACGTGTGGTCGCAACAAAATGTGTCTTAACAGAGAAAGTAAGAAAGGTACTCATTGAGCTGTGGGATGGCGCCTCGGAAGCTCCGCCGGCGAGACATATTCAGCACGCCTGACCGGAAGCTTCCGATTCTGCCTTTCCTGACCCGGCCCACTACTGGAGGCACTCCCTGTACCCCTAGGCCACTCCGATCCTGCAACAATCAGAACAGCCCGGCCCCATGGTCATGCGTTACCCCTCCTCGGGGCGGCGCATCATAGAAGCGAAAACCATACGAAAGTTTCGCTTCTATTGCGTGACAGTGCGCGAAACCTGGTTAGTACCAGTTGGGATCGCGCTTGAGTTGCTCCTGCAACATCGCCTTCATGCCATCGTCTGGCTTACCCAGCCAGCGATACTGCGCATGACGGGTCGGCGATTTGTCCTTGGGCAGGCCTTCGGGTACCTCCACGAGCATCCCGTAGGCATCTTCCTTGTCCCAACTGAACGCGACGATCAGGCGTTTGTAGGTGCAGTTCTGTGGCGACTCGCATAGCGGGCCAACCAAGTATTTGTCACCGTCCTCAGTGAGGGCAGTCATTTGCTCCTGCCCACTACCGCTGAGGTTGATCACCCAATCGGGCAGGCGCTCCTCACCTTTGATCGCGTCTTGCCATGCCTCTCGATACTCGGGGTCCGAGCCGAGCAATTGCTCGACCCGAACCTGGCCATCATTGGCCGCCAGCACTGTTGCACTACCACCCGACATCAGGGCAGCGAAGACCAGTGCCGTGCTCAGCTTCCTGCTCATCGTCAACCTCGACCACGTCCAAAGAAGAAGGAGGCTACGAACAGGACCAGGAAGACGATGAACAAGATCTTCGCAATGCCTGTAGCGGCGCCAGCGATACCACCGAAGCCGAGCACGGCGGCAACAATGGCGATGATGAGAAAAGTAATTGCCCAGCTCAGCATGATGCTTCTCCTTTCTTTTTGAAAAATGTTCAGAACACCCAGCGATCCTGAGGCACAACGTTTGCGACGGTGGCCGGCGAGGTGTTGACTGCAGGACGCTGCCCTGCAGGCTCATTGGCTTGGACCAGCGAGCTGGTCCGGTTTGCCTGAATTTGAGCCAGCAGCGCAGTTTGCGCGGCGACTTGATCGGCCAGACGCGAGGTCTGCCAGCTGTAGTAGAAGAGGCCGGCGGCCAAGGTCAGCAGCAAAGCCATCCCAAGCAACAGGAACTGGCGCACTGGAAGTGCGACATTGAGCGAGCGGTTGACGTTTGGGCGGTTCATGCCGGCTTCTCCTGCTGTAATTTTTCTGTTCAAACCTGAACAAGTAATTGCAGCCTGCATGCCAGCTTTGGAAGCTTATAAAAATCGTTATAAATCAATGACTTATACAGTTAACCCGGCAGGAGTGAGGACGTATACTGCACGATACCCCTGCCAGGGTCGTGCGAAATGCACGACTCAGGCTTCGGCCTTGGCGGCTACCTTTAGAAGATCAACGTCCACACCGCGTACGCCAATGATCTGCCGAGCGATCTCCAGAGCGATGGTCTTCTGTTCGCGGCTCAGTACTTCACCGCTTAGCCTGACCATGCCTTTGTCGCTGGCGACTTTGATATTCAGGCCATCGAGATTGCGACTGAAACGCAGGCTGGTCTGGATTTTGTCGACTATCCAACTGTCGCTCGGCTGAGGCTCGCTGTCGGCGCCAACGGGGGTCTCCCTAGCTTTTGCCATGGCAGCGCTATCCAGGCTGACCAGGTTATTGACCAGATACACACCCGCTGTGCTGCCCGCCAGTACGCCTGCCAACGCCTTCGCCTCTGCACTGTCCACTTTGCCGCGCAGGGTAATCACGCCATCACTGCTCTGAACCTCGATGGGCGCCTTGCTCGTGATGCGACTCCACTGCAGCCGCGCCCGTACAACTGCGGCAAGGGTCGCATCCTCAAGGCGCTGAGCGTAAGCGCGACGCTCCAGTGGGCGCTCGACCAGTTGGGCGTTAACCCGTAACTGGTTATCAACCTGTTCGATGCCATGGGTTGCCAGTGCTACTTCCTCTGCGAGCTGTCGCTCGACCTGGTTTTCGACTTCGCCCGACAAACGTGCCTGTTGGCCATCGACGGCGACCTCGATACGAAACAGGTTGAGCATAGGATTGAGCGCCAAGGCCGTTTGCACGGAGCCCAGCCGCCGCGCGTCCTGCACTGGATCAGCCAACGCAGATGTGCAAATGGGTAGAAGGCTGGTTGCCAATACGGTCATTCGAATGAGAGGGCGCATGGATATACCTCGTTGATAGGCAAAAACAGAAATACTTCGCAACCAATGTGCCAGGTAGGGGCTCTAAGGAAAGCATAGTGATATCCAGCTTCACGGCATTAAACGGACATTGGCTAGCATGCAAAGGACAGAATCCGTCACAATTGACCGTGCAACTTGCCCGATTTTTCCCACACTAATTACAGAACCATCCCAAGGAGCGCAGGAAATGCAACCAGCCCAGGACAATCAAGGCCGCATTCTGCTGGTGGATGATGAGTCCGCAATCCTGCGCACCTTCCGCTACTGCCTTGAAGATGAAGGCTATAGCGTCGCCACGGCCAACAGCGCCGCACAGGCTGAAGCCTTGCTGCAACGCCAGGTGTTCGACCTGTGCTTCCTGGATTTGCGCCTGGGTGAGGACAATGGGCTGGACGTGCTAGCGCAGATGCGTATCCAAGCGCCCTGGATGCGGGTAGTCATCGTCACCGCGCATTCGGCGATCGATACCGCCGTGGACGCCATCCAGGCCGGCGCCGCCGACTACCTGGTCAAACCCTGCAGCCCCGACCAGCTACGCCTGGCCACCGCCAAGCAGCTCGAAGTACGCCAACTCTCGGCGCGACTGGAGGCGCTCGAAGGGGAAGTACGCAAGCCTAAGGACGGCCTGGACTCACACAGCCCAGCGATGATGGCAGTGCTGGAAACTGCCCGCCAAGTGGCCACAACCGATGCCAATATCCTGATCCTTGGCGAGTCGGGTACCGGTAAAGGCGAGCTGGCCCGCGCCATTCACGGCTGGAGCAAGCGGGCGCGCAAAGCCTGCGTGACCATCAACTGCCCATCGCTCAATGCCGAGCTCATGGAGAGCGAATTGTTCGGCCACACACGCGGGGCCTTCACTGGCGCCAGTGAAAGTACCCTGGGGCGCGTCAGTCAAGCGGATGGTGGCACGCTGTTTCTTGACGAGATCGGCGATTTCCCTCTCACGCTACAACCGAAATTGCTGCGTTTCATCCAGGACAAGGAATACGAGCGGGTGGGCGACCCCGTTACCCGCCGCGCCGACGTGCGAATTCTTGCGGCGACCAACTTGAACCTGGACGACATGGTGCGCGAGAACCGCTTCCGTGAAGATCTGCTGTATCGCCTCAACGTCATTACTCTGCATCTGCCGCCCCTGCGCGAGCGCAGCGACGACATCCTCACCCTTGCCGACCGCTTCCTGGCCCGCTTCGTCAAGGAATATGCCCGCCCGGCGCGAGGTTTCAGCGATGAGGCACGCAGTGCACTGCTCAACTACCGGTGGCCGGGCAACATCCGGGAGCTGCGTAACGTCATCGAACGCGCAAGCATCATTTGCCCACAGGAGCGCGTTGAAGTGAGCCACTTGGGCATGGGTGAGCAGCCCACCAGCAATGCACCCCGTGTAGGTGCTGCGTTAAGCCTGGATGAGCTGGAGCGCGCCCACATCGGCGCGGTGCTTGCCGCCAGTGACACCCTTGACCAGGCGGCCAAAACCCTTGGTATCGACGCCTCGACGCTTTACCGCAAGCGCAAGCAGTACAACCTATGAGGCTGCCGATGAAGCTGCGTACGCGGCTGTTTCTCAGCATTTCGGCGTTGGTGACCGTGGCCCTGCTGGGGCTGTTATTGGGCTTGGTCAGTGTGCTGCAGATGGCGGCGGCCCAGCAGCAATCGGTACTGGAAACCACCCACTCCTTGGAAGTGGGCTTGAAGCTCAGGCAGAACCTTGGGGACCAGCTGGTACTGCTGCTGGACAAGGACAACTCCCCGAACAACTTGCCCACGCTGCAGGAGAACTTCCAGGCGCTGCTCGACCACGGCTTGGCCCAAAGCGGTGACCGCGTCGGTTTCAGTAAGGCCAATGAGAACTACCAGGCCTTTCTGCAAGCCTATCGTGCCACTCCGGACCCGGCTCGGAGCATGGATGTGGAGCAACCGCTGGGCGCTGCATTCAACCAAGTGCGCACAGACCTCATCGATTCACACAAGCAAGCCCTCGATCAAATCCTCAATAGCGAAGCGCACACCCGCGATCAGGCGCTTCTGGTCAGCGGCGCGCTGGGCCTGATGGGCCTTGTGGTGCTAGTGCTGGGTTTTATAACTGCTCACAATATCGCCCGGCGTTTCGGCCAGCCTATCGAAGCCTTGGCCAAGGCTGCAGACCAGCTCGGCCAAGGGGACTTCGAGATCACCTTACCGGTGACCCACGCTATCGAGCTTAACCAGCTGACCCGTCGCTTCGGGCTAATGGCCGATGCGCTGCGCAAGCATCAGGCTACCAATGTCGATGAACTGCTGGCAGGTCAACAGCGCTTGCAAGCCGTGCTCGACAGTATTGACGATGGCTTGCTGATCATCGACCGCCAAGGCCTGTTGGAGCACCTCAACCCAGTCGCTCAGCGGCAGTTGGGCTGGGATAACAGTCGTGTCGGTACTGGCTTGGCCGATGCCTTGCAACGCCCGGAACTCAATCAGCAACTGCACCAGGTACTGCGAGGCGGCAGCCTGGACCGGCCTCCTGAAGACCTGAGCATCGAGGTTGAAGAGGAAGCCCGGCTGCTCACCTACAGTCTGACTCCGGTCAGCCATCCCCAGGGGCCGATTCTCGGCGCGGTCATGGTGTTGCACGACGTCACCGAGCAACGCGCCTTCGAGCGCGTACGCAGCGAGTTCGTGCTGCGCGCTTCGCATGAACTGCGCACACCAGTGACCGGCATGAGTATGGCGTTCGGCCTGCTGCGCGAACGATTGAAGTTTCCGCCTGAGGCTCGTGAAAACGACTTGCTGGAGACCATCGGCGAAGAAATGCAGCGCCTGACTCAGCTGATCAACGACCTGCTGAACTTCTCCCGTTACCAGAGCGGCCTGCAGAAGCTCGAACTTGCACCTTGCGCCATCGACGAGCTGCTCGACAGAGCGCTGCTGCGTTTTGCTGACCAAGCAGCCAGCAAGCAGATTGAACTGGCCAAAGCGCTGGAGCCCCCGCTGCCACGTATTCAGGCCGACATCGGGCAACTGGACCGCGTACTGGACAACCTGTTGCTAAACGCTATTCGCCATACACCTAGCGGCGGGCATATCCGCCTGCATGCTCGACGCCACGCAGAACGCGTGATCGTCAGCGTCGAGGACGATGGGGAAGGTATCGCCTACGGTCAGCAAGGGCGGATCTTCGAGCCGTTCGTGCAGGTCGGGCGCAAAAAAGGAGGGGCTGGACTGGGGCTGGCACTGTGCAAAGAAATCGTGCAGTTGCATGGAGGGCGCATGGGCGTGTTTTCCCGACCGGGGCAGGGCACGCAGTTCTACATGGCGCTGCCGGTCTGAACAGGCTCCCCCTCAAGGCTCATCATTGATCCGCGCCCGCCTGGGCTGGCGGCCGCGGGTCACGAGTTCGGCAAACTGCCGGGCATTGAGCGGGTGAGCGAACAGCCAACCTTGGCCGTAATTGACGCCCTCGCTGTTCAGTAGCACCGCCTGCTCCTCGCTTTCGATGCCTTCGGCAATCACTCGCAGATGCAGGTCATGAGCCATGCGAATGATATGCGGCGCTACACCGCTGCTGGCGGCGTCGTGGCCCAGTGCGTCGATGAACGCCTTGTCGATCTTCAGGCAATCCACGGGCAACGTCTGCAAATAGGCCAGGCTGCAATAGCCGGTGCCGAAGTCATCGATCAGCACCTGATGCCCAACCGCCCGCAGCGCCTGCAGGTTATCCCGCGCTACCACTACATCGATCAAACCGCGCTCGGTGACTTCAAAAGCGATCTGACTGGGCGCGACGCGGTGTAGCGCCAACAGTCGAGCAGCAACACTGCCGATACGCGGCACCATGACGTCACAGGCTGCCAAGTTGACGGAGATATAGAGGTTGCGGTGTGAGCGTAGCAACTGCCCTAACTGTTCGAGCACCCGTTGCAGCACAAAGTCGGTGATTTGCCGAATTTGCCCGGTATTTTCCGCAAGCGGGATGAACAAGTCAGGGCTGGTCAACGAGCCATCCGGCCTGCGCCAGCGCACCAGGGCTTCTGCGCCGACACAGCGGCGACTGTCGAGCTCGAAGATCGGTTGATACAGCACCTGCAGCTCGCCCCGGCGCAACGCATTTTGCAACTCCGAACTCATCGAACGCCGCTGCTGGATCAGTTGCAGTACCAGCCAGCCGATACAGCATGCGGCTAAAAGACTTCCGGGGAATAACAGCCAGAGCATGCCATTCATGCGTAACGGCAAGCTGGCACGGGGTGCAATCAATGCCAACTGATAGTCCGGTGACCGGGTGGGCATCCGATACACCAGCCGATCTTGCAGCTCGATCAAGGATTTTTGGCTGGGGGGCGGCCAGCCATTGGTCGGTGGCCACGCCTGAGGTGGGCCCAGCACCGGTATGGCGCGGGTGCCGTTATCCAGCACGACCAACAAGCTGCCCCCTGGCGGCAGATCGACTACATCAGTCAGGTGCCCGCGCGAGGTAGATACCAGAAAATTGCCCCGTGCGAGCATCAGGGCAGCGAGGTTCTCGTTGGGTTCAGTAGTGGTATTGAGCCAATAGCTATAGGTCGGCCCCTGAATATCCGGCGCCCGGGTGGGCACGAAGGCCCTGGCCCCGCCCCTGTTGGAGCAGGCGACATTGGCGTCCACATACGCGGCTTCATAGATGAAGCGCGAGCCCAGGCCAACCTGCTGCAGCACCGAAACCATCGCCGGGCTGCAACCGCGCACTGGCTGAGCCTGAAGCTCGTCGACACCCTCGCGCAGTTGGCCGAATACCTGCTCCAGACGCTCGAGAAAGCGCTCGCCCTGGGCGTTCATCTGCGCCATTTCGCTGTCTTTCATCTGCTGCAATGCAATTGCGATGCTGGCGGCCAGCAACACCGCAGCGCTGGCCAATGCTGCAAGGGTGGCCAGCATCCAGGGACGGTAGAAAAATTGGCGCAATGCAGAAATCAGAGCAGACATGGGCAGCATCCAGTTGATTAACAAGGTATAGCAACTGGAATGAGAATCGGCTCTGCCGTTTGGCGCCCGGCTGCAATGCGCTTATCGCATGCGGTTGAGCACCGCCAGCATGGCTGCAGTCTGGGCGTCCGGCATCCCGTCGAAACGCTGCGGGCGGAAGTGCATCTGGAACGCGGCTATGACGTGGCGGGTGGCGACATCCAGCTGCCCAGTCTGCTCGATGGCATAGCCGAAGCGGGCCAACTCCTGCTGATACCAGCCAATGGTCGGTGGGTTGACGTTGAAGTAGGCCTGCTGGCGGGCCACGGCGTTGGGCTCGGGCCAGATTCCCAGGCCAGCATCGGCCAGGCGCTTCCAAGGGAACAAGGGGCCTGGGTCAAGCTTGCGCAATGGGGCGATATCACTGTGGCCAATGATGTGCCGCGGCTCGATATTGTTGCGCTTGACGATGTCTTTGAGCAAAGCGATCAGTGACTGGACCTGAGCTTCGCTGTAGGGGTACCAGACACGACCATTGGCGGTTTCATCGAACCCCGGGTTGACGATTTCGATGCCAATGGAGCTGGAGTTGAGCCAGGTACGCCCCTGCCATTGGCTTTCACCAGCGTGCCAGGCACGGCGATTCTCATCCACCAGTTGGTAGACCGTGGCTGGGCCATCGCCAATCAAGTAGTGCGCACTGACCTCGCCTTTGGTCAGCAACGCCAGCGAACGCTCCAGCGAGGCGTTGGTGTAGTGCAGGACGACGAACTGGATACGGTTGTCCTGGTTGGCAGAGGGATGGCTGCGGTCGATGCGCAGGCCGGTCGAACAACCAGCCAGTGCAATTAGCAGCAAGGCGGAAAATAGCGCTTTCATGTGGGGAGCCAAAGTCAGCAGTCAGTAATGCAATAGCATAACGTATACATGGGTTGGCTACCCCCTCAGCTTTGTTCTACCCGGTTACGGCCAAGATCCTTGGCCCGGTACAACGCCGCATCCGCGCGCTTGAGGACCTGGTCGCCGCGCTCGCCTGAACGCCAGGCGCTCAGGCCGATTGAAGTGGTGATGACAACCCGCTCGCCTTTGAAGTGAAACGGGCAGGCCTCGATAGCGGCGCGCATTGCCTCAGCAACTTGGCTAGCCGCCGCCGGCGAGGTCTGCGGCAACAACAGTACGAACTCTTCGCCGCCGAACCGAGCAATGAAGTCACGGGGGCGCAGCCGTTTGCGCAATTGGTCGGCAACTATCTTCAGCACCTTGTCGCCTGCCAGGTGGCCGTAGCTATCGTTGATCCGCTTGAAGTGATCCAGATCGAGAATGGCCATGGCCAAGTGCCCACCTTGCTCCTGCCAGTCACGAGTTTCGCGCTCGACTTGCTCGGCCCAGGCTGCGCGGTTGGGCAAACCGGTCAACGGGTCGATCAACGCCTTCTGGCGCTGCTCTTCAAGGTGTTCGCGATAACCCAGCGCTTCTTGTTCCATGCTCGCAACACGCTCGGCCAGGCCTTGAAGGCGCCCGGCAAGCTCTTGCTCGCGACGGTCCCGCTCGCGCTGATGCTCGTCCATGGTGCCAAGCAGCCCCTCCAGGCGGCTTTCAAGAATGTGCTTGAGGCTGTCCACATCCACTGCCCCCTGCACACTGCTTTGCAGGCCATCGACCTGCTCGCGCAGTTGGCTGTCCAGTTCGCGGGCGGCGCAGCTGTTATCGGCATGGCCTGCACTGGCTTCGTGCAGGTGGCTCTGGAAGCCTTCGAGGCGTTCATTGAGCTGTTGCAAGTAGGTTTCTAACTCATGCTGCCCGCTGTCGGTGATAGCCAGCATCAGTACAGCCAAGTCATCCAGCACCGGGATCAACTCATACCAGTTGAGCCCGCGCGCCACCCGTTCGCGCATCTGCAAGGCTTGGGCTTTGTGGCGTTCTGGCAGGCTGAGGTCGTCCAGCAGGCCGATCAGGGTCTGCTCGATGTGCGCTGCCACCTGGCTATACGGCGGCTCTACCGCATCGGGTAGCGAGTACGGCCCGTCTTCCCCGAGCGGGTCATCGACCGGGGCCGCTAGCCACTGCGCCAGCGGCTCGTGTGCCTGATGCTGCTCGCGGGCTTCTTGGTCGGTGCGTTCAGGCTCAGGCGGCAGCTCCGCCCTAGACTCGACTGCAGGCTCAGGTGCCGAGTAGGCCTGAGGTACTGTGGGGTCGGCAGTTTCTTCAACCTGTGTTGCAGCCTCGGGCGGTACAAGCGGCAAAAGCTCATCGGCATCTTGCACTGGCAAATCAACCAGTACTGGGCCGCTCGGCTGCGGGTCGGCGGCTGAGGCGATGGCCGAGGGGGGCGGTGACACCTGCTCTCGCTCAGCCTGCGGTTCGCTTTCACGGTTGCCAAACAGGCGTTGGAGAAAGCCAGGCCTGGCCTCGTCGTCGGCTTTGCTCAAAGAGGAAAGGGCGCGGCCCTGCAAGCCACTGAGCTCACCCAGCAGGGGCGGCAGTTCTCGGGACTGGGCAACACCGCCGTCGAGCTTCTTCGCCAACTTTTTCAATTGGCGGGCGACGTCACCGGGCAACGGCAGGCCTTGAAGTTGGGTCACCAACGCGTTGAGGGCATCACTGACCTGGTTCATGCGCGTTTCACGACGCTGCTCGGAGTCCAGCACAGCCTTTTCCAAGCGCGGGATCAAGCCGGCGAGGCCGGCGTCCATGTTGTCGCTGCGAATGACCTCGCGCATTTCCTTCATGCACTGGTCCACGACCTTGTCGCTGCCTTCTGCAGCCAGCGTACTGCGCACCAGGCCGCGACGCAGCAGGTCAAGGCGAGCATCCCAACGGCGCTCGAGCTTTTCCTGCTTTTCGATGCTTTTTAAGTATTTTTCTTTCCAGCGCTCGGCTTCTTCGGTCATGCCTTGATCCGCGACGGGTAATGCATCTGGGGGCTGTGTAATGACACGCTGTCGGCGGCTCCCTCAAACACTTGAGGGCTGGCCGTAATCGAGCTGATCTAGCTCAAGACCGGCAGCGTATCCACAGTCAATGCATCAGGCAATCGGATCTCGACCGCAACGGGAAGATGATCGGAAATCGGCTGGGCCAGGACTTCGACCCGCTCCAAGGTAAGGCTTGAGCTGAGCAGGATGTGATCGAGACAGCGCTGGGGGCGCCAACTGGGGAAGGTGGCCTCGACCTGCGGGGCAATCAGGCCCAGGTCACGCAAAGGCGAGTGCTCCAGCAGGTCGGTGGCATGGGTATTCATATCGCCCATCAGCACCTGGTGACGATAACCGCCAATCAGCTCACGGATATAGGCCAGTTGCCGAGCCCTCGTCTTGGCGCCAAGGGCCAGGTGCATCATGACCACGATCAGCGCGTCCTCGCCCTCACCGAAGCGCACCAGGATAGCGCCACGTCCAGCCGGGCCGGGCAGTGGGTGGTCTTCCAGCTGGTTTGGCTTGAGCCGGCTGAGCACGCCGTTGCTGTGCTGGGCAAAGCGCCCAAGATTACGATTGAGCTGCTGATACCAGTAGGGGAAGGCACCCAATTGAGCCAGGTGCTCCACCTGGTTCACATAGCCTGAACGCAAGCTGCCGCCATCGGCTTCCTGCAGGGCCACCAGGTCGAAATCGCTGAGCAACTGGCCAATTTTCTGAAGGTTCCCCGCCCGCCCGGTATGTGGCAGCAGGTGCTGCCAGCTGCGGGTCAGGTAATGCCGGTAGCGCTCGGTGCTGATGCCAACCTGGATATTGAAACTGAGCAGCCGCAGCCGTCCATCTTCCGGCAGGCCTGGGGCCTGCAGGTGATGCTCATTGACCTGCGGCTGGTGCAGGCCAATGCCACGCGCGGATCTGAAGCGCCGCATGGTTACGCCGCTTACTTAGCGGCGCGCTCCTTGGCGATCAGCTGGTCGGCAACGCTCAGCACACCTTCCGGCCCGCCGGCGGTGCCCAGGTCGAAGCGATATTTGCCGTTGACCACCATGCTAGGCACGCCGGTGATCTCGTACTTCTTCGCCAACTCCTTGGCCTGATTGACCTGGCCCTTGATCGCGAACGAGTTGAAGGTGGCAAGGAATTTGTCCTTGTCGACACCCTGGGTGGCGAGGAAGTCGGCCATGTCTTTCGGATCGGTGAGGCGCTTGTGCTGATTCTGGATGGCGTCGAAAACGGCCGCGTGAACCTTATGCTCGACACCCATGGCTTCCAGGGTCAAGAACATCTGACCGTGAGCATCCCATGGCCCACCGAACATGGCTGGCACCCGCTTGAAGTTGACATCTTTGGGCAGCTTGTCGACCCAGGGGTTGATGGTCGGCTCGAAGTGGTAGCAATGAGGGCAGCCATACCAGAACAGCTCGACCACTTCGATCTTGCCTGGCTGGGATACCGGAACAGGGTTGCTCAGCTCGATGTATTGCTTGCCGGCAGTGGCAGGCTCGGCGGCCTGGACGGCAGTCATACCGAGTACGCTGGCAGCGACCAGCGCGGCGCTGAGAATCAGTTTACGCATGCTTTACTCCTGAGCATTCATTGGTCGCCTCGACGCGACCTGTGCTGAGACCGGTGGCGAAGGGCCCGAGTTCTGTAGTGTAACGGCTGCGGACAGAAAAAAGGGCGGCCCGCGCCGCCCTTTCATCTTTAGCGTTACAGCATTAACCGAATGTTAATGCAGGCCCTGGATGTAGCTGGCCAATGCTTCGATCTCGTGATTGCTCAGCTTACCGGCGATGGTGCGCATGGTCATGGCATCGCCATCGTTGGTGCGGTTGCCTTCGCGGAAGTCCGTGAGCTGCTTGGTTACGTACTGCGCATGCTGGCCGCTCAGGTGCGGGAAGCCAGCCAGGGCAATACCTGCACCGTTGGGCGAGTGGCAACCGGTACAGGCGGGCATGCCTTTTTCCAGGTTACCGCCATTGAACAGCGCGCGGCCGCGGTCGACCAACTTGGGATCGGCAGCCCCGACACTGGCCTTCTGGCTGGCGAACCAGGCGGCGATGTCGGCGAGGTCCTGGTCATTGAAACTGGCCAGCATGCCGGTCATTTCCAGCACGGTGCGCTTGCCCGACTTGATATCGTGCAGCTGTTTTTCCAGATAGCGCTGGCCCTGCCCGGCCAGTTTCGGGAAGTTCGGTGCCAGGCTATTGCCGTCGGGGTTGTGGCAGGCACCACAAACGGCAGTTTTGGCCTGGCCGGCAGCGGCATCGCCTTTGAGGGGTTCTGCAGCAGTGGCCGCACCTGCGACCCCCAGGGTCAACAGCAGACTCACGACTAGTTTGTTCATCAGCTAATCCAACACGGCTAAGGGTGAAATGTTATGTATCGGGACTGCCGCTCATCCAAAGAATGACCGAACGGTAGTCCTCGGTACTGCAGTCCATGCACAATCCACGCGGCGGCATAGCCTTGAAACCCTGGGTAACATGCACTAGCAGTTGCTCCATGCCTTGCGCCAGCCGTGGCTCCCAAGCTGCCGTGTCACCCCTCTTGGGTGCCTGCGGCAACTGCCCGGCGTGACAGGCCGCACACGTGCGGTTGTACAACGCCTCGGGATCCTGTGTAGCCTGTGCGCTGAAAACCGGCAGGAACATACCGACAGCTAGCAGCCACTTCGCCATGCGAAACGACCTGACAGGGTTGGGGGACGCGCTGCGTTCTGATGCGCGAGCTATTGTTCGACACCCCATGCCCATTCCCCTTCGCTGGGAGAATGAGCACACAAAAACTGGGGCATTATATACTTCCGCCATCCAAACGGAAACGACACCGCTTGCCAGCCTAGGCTTTGGCAACACCCACATCGGATATCCCATGCAAGTCAAGAACCCCATCCTCGGCCTCTGCCAGAAAGCCAAATTCGCCCTCAGCGCAGCCAAGGTCGAACAATGCCCGGACGATCAAGGTTACGAAGTGGCTTTCGCCGGCCGCTCCAACGCCGGCAAATCCAGCGCCCTCAACACCCTGACTCATGCCAGCCTGGCGCGTACCTCGAAGACCCCAGGGCGCACCCAGCTGTTGAATTTCTTCAGTCTGGACGATGAACGGCGATTGGTCGACCTGCCGGGTTACGGATATGCAAAAGTCCCGATCCCGCTCAAGCAGCACTGGCAGAAGCATTTGGAAGCGTACCTGGGCAGCCGCGAATGCCTGCGCGGTGTCATCCTGATGATGGATACGCGTCACCCCATGACCGATTTCGACAAGATGATGCTCGACTGGGCCAAAGCTAGCGGCATGCCGATGCACATCCTGCTGACCAAGGCCGACAAATTGACCCACGGTGCAGGCAAAAACACCTTGCTCAAGGTGCAGTCGGAAATTCGCAAGGGCTGGGGGGATGGTGTGACCATCCAGTTATTCTCGGCACCCAAACGTCTGGGCCTTGAAGAGGCGTACCGGGTGCTGGCGGATTGGATGGAGTTGGAAGACAAGCCAGCTGTTTGATAGCAGAGATGGACCCGCGACTGCGACGCTATATGGGCCGGCGCTTTTGCGGGTCAAGCTGTGTCCACGGGGCGTCTCTACAGACCAGATGACAAATTGCGGGCAAAAAAAACCCCGGACTTCGTATGGGGAGGGGGAAGTTCGGGGTTCAAGTCTGGACCGCTAGGGCGGGGTCCAGGTATCTGCCAACACTTAACACAACATAGGAGCATCGAAAGGCTTCACCAGCCATTCAGTTACTCTGAGTCCCGCTTCACCGGTTTAGTTCCTGAGCCCTCAAAACTATTTGCGATAGTTTCATGAAACTCGGGAACTAATGGCATAGAGCCATGCCGGGATCTGCGGCACCACGCAGCAGATCCTACACAGCTTCCCAAGCTCAATCAGTGAGCTTCGTCCCAATTCGCACCAATACCTGCTTCGACCACAAGAGGAACATCCAATTGTGCAGCGCTGCTCATGTGCGCGCGTATTTCATGCTGCACCTGGTCGACCAGGTCCTCACGCACTTCAAGCACCAGTTCGTCGTGCACTTGCAGGATCACCCGTGCATCCAGGCCGCTATCGCTGAGCCAATTGTCGACGTTGACCATGGCGCGCTTGATGATGTCGGCAGCAGTGCCCTGCATCGGCGCGTTGATCGCAGTGCGTTCAGCGCCCCGGCGCAAGGCTGGGTTCTTGGCGTTGATATCCGGCAGGTACAGGCGTCGGCCAAACAGGGTTTCGACAAAGCCTTGCTCCGCTGCCTGGGTGCGGGTGCGCTCCATGTAGGCCAGCACGCCTGGGTAACGAGCGAAATAACGATCGATGTAGTCCTGCGACTGCTTGCGGTCCACGCCGATCTGTTTAGCCAGGCCGAACGCACTCATGCCGTAGATCAGGCCGAAGTTGATCGCCTTGGCGCTGCGCCGCTGGTCTGTGGTGACTGCTTCAAGCGCCACGTTGAACACCTCTGCGGCAGTGGCACGGTGCACGTCCAGGTCATTACGGAAGGCATGCAGCAAACCTTCGTCCTTGGCCAGGTGCGCCATGATGCGCAGTTCGATCTGCGAGTAGTCGGCGGCCAGCAGCTTATAGCCGGGGCTGGCAACGAAAGCCTGACGGATGCGTCGCCCCTCGGCGGTGCGGATCGGAATATTCTGCAGGTTCGGGTCGCTGGAAGACAGCCGACCGGTTGCGGCCACGGCCTGTTGGTAGGAAGTATGAATGCGCCCGGTACGCGGGTTGATCTGCCCCGGCAGCTTGTCGGTGTAAGTACTCTTGAGCTTGCTCAGGCTGCGGTACTGCATCAGCACTTCGGGTAGCGGGTAGCCTTGCTCGGCGAGCTCATCGAGCACCGCCTCGGCGGTGGAGGGCTGGCCCTTGGCAGTCTTGCTCAGCACCGGCATGCCCAGCTTGTCATACAGAATCGCCCCCAGCTGCTTGGGCGAACCGAGGTTGAATTCCTCACCGGCCAGGGCATAGGCGCGCTGTTCGAGCTCGGCCATCTTCACCCCCAGTTCGCCGCTTTGCACCTTCAGTAGCGCGGCGTCCACCAGTGCACCCTGGCGCTCGATCTTCGCCAGTACCGGCACCAGAGGCATTTCGATGTCCATCAGCACCGGCTGCACGCTTGGGGTCTGCGCCAGGCGGGCTTGCAGCGCATGATGCAGGCGCAGGGTGATGTCAGCGTCTTCGGCGGCATACGGGCCAGCCTTGTCCAGGGGGATCTGGTTGAAGGTCAGTTGCTTGGCACCCTTGCCGGCAATGTCCTCGAACGCGATGGTGGAGTGCTCGAGGTATTTGAGCGCCAGGCTATCCATGTCATGGCGTGTGGCGGTCGAGTTGAGCACGTACGATTCGAGCATGGTGTCGTAGGCCACGCCGCGCAGCTCGATGGCGGGCGAGTTGTTGGCAAGAATGTTGATGTCGTACTTGGCGTTCTGCCCGACCTTGGCCTTGGTCGGGTCTTCCAGTAAAGGCTTGAGCGCCAGGAGCACAGCCGTGCGGTCTAGTTGAGCCGGAGCACCTTCGTAGTCGTGGGCCAGCGGCACATAGGCGGCTTCGTGGGGCTCGACGGCGAACGAAAGGCCAACCAGCTGCGCCTGCTGAGCATCGAGGCTGGTGGTTTCGGTGTCGAAAGCAAAAAGCGGCGCTTCACGCAGCTTCTGCAGCCATACATCGAAACGCGCCTGATCCAGGATGGTTTCGTATTTAGGCTCGACCTTCGCAGCTGGCGCTTCGACTGGGGCGACCACCTCGCCTACCTTGGCCGCATCGCGCTGGATGTCGGCGATCCAGCTCTTGAATTCCATTTCGGTGTACAGCGCCAGCAGTGCTTCGCGGTCTGGCTCCCCGCACACCAGCGCCTCGACTTCAACATCCAGCGGCACGTCGCACTTGATGGTGGCCAGCTCATAGGACAAAAACGCCGCGTCACGGTGCTCTTGCAGCTTGGCCGGCAATGACTTGGCACCTCGGATGGCCAGGCTCGGAACCTTGTCGAGGTTGGCATAAAGGTCGCTCAAACCACCGCCAATACCCGTCAGCAGGCCAACAGCGGTTTTTTCACCGACGCCAGGCACGCCGGGGATGTTGTCGACCTTGTCGCCCATCAGGGCGAGGAAATCGATGATGTGCTCCGGGCCGACACCGAATTTCTCGTGCACGCCGGCGATGTCCAGCACGCTGCCGGTCATGGTATTGACCAGGGTGACGTGGCCGTCCACCAGCTGCGCCATGTCTTTATCGCCAGTAGAGATGATCACCGGACGGCCTTGAGTGGCACTGCTGCGCGCCAAGGTGCCAATCACGTCATCGGCTTCGACCCCTTCGACACATAGCAGCGGATACCCCAGCGCCCTGACGCTGGCATGCAAGGGCTCGACCTGCACTCGCAAATCATCGGGCATGCTCGGGCGGTTGGCCTTGTATTCGGCGAACATGGCATCGCGGAAGGTCCCACCCTTGGCGTCGAACACAACGGCGAACAAGCTGTCAGGGTATTGCTTGCGCAGGCTCTTGAGCATGTTCAGCACACCCTTGACCGCGCCAGTCGGCATGCCTTTGGACGTAGTCAGCGGCGGCAGGGCGTGGAAGGCGCGGTAGAGGTAGGAGGAACCGTCCACCAGGACGAGGGGCGCTTGGCTCATGAGCAGAATCAACCTTTTCGGCGGGTCCGGAGCTAGAATAGCCGGATAAATGACGACAAAGGGACTAGGTTATCATGCGTACACTCAATCGCCTGTTACTGCTCGGCCTGTTGGCAACCATGCCGGTCGTTACCCTGGCGGCGGAAGACGCCCCCTCGGCCGATCCCGAGGTGACCATTCGCACGGAAGGCGATAAAACCATCCAGGAATACCGGCAAAACGGCTTCCTGTATGCAATCAAGATCACGCCGAAAAACGGCAAGCCGTATTTCCTGGTCCGCGCCGATGGCACTGATGCCAATTTCATTCGTTCCGACCAACCGGACATGCTGATTCCGTCCTGGAAGATCTTCGAGTGGTAATCTGACGCGCGCACCGTTCACATCAACCCGGCACTTCCCGGCGGAAGTGCCCGTATGGGCTTTTTTTCATCATGTCAGTCTTCACCCCCGTGACCCGGCCTGAGCTGGAAACCTTTCTGGCGCCGTACGAGCTGGGCCGTCTGCTCGACTTCCAGGGCATTGCCGCCGGTACCGAAAACAGCAATTTCTTCGTCAGCCTCGAACAAGGGGAGTTCGTCCTGACGTTGGTAGAGCGCGGGCCAGTCGAGGACATGCCGTTCTTCATCGACCTGCTAGACGTGCTGCACGATGCCGACATGCCGGTGCCCTACGCCCTGCGCGACCGTGACGGCAATGCCCTGCGCGAGCTCTGCGGCAAGCCTGCGCTGCTGCAACCCAGGCTGTCGGGCAAGCACATCAAGGCACCCAATGCCCAGCACTGCGCCCAGGTCGGTGAACTGCTGGCACACATTCACCTGGCTACCCGCAAACGGATCATCGAGCGCCGCACCGATCGTGGCCTGGACTGGATGCTGGCAGCGGGTGAAGAACTGCTGCCACGCCTGAGCGCAGCTCAGGCGGCTTTGCTGCAACCGGCGCTGGACGAGATCCGCGCGCACAAGGCGCAAATCCTGGCGCTGCCAAGAGCCAACCTGCACGCCGACCTGTTCCGTGACAACGTGATGTTCGAAGGTACGCACCTGACGGGCGTGATCGACTTTTACAACGCCTGTTCCGGGCCGATGCTGTATGACATCGCCATCACCGTGAATGACTGGTGCCTGGATGAGCAGGGTGCGATCGACATGCCACGTGCCCAGGCGCTGCTGGGTGCCTATGCGGCGCTGCGGCCTTTCACTGCCGCTGAAGCCGAGCTGTGGCCGCAGATGTTGCGGGTCGGCTGCGTACGCTTCTGGCTATCGCGGCTGATTGCGGCAGAGTCGTTTGCCGGGATGGACGTGATGATTCACGACCCAAGCGAATTCGAGGTGCGTCTGGCACAGCGCCAAGAAGTGGCTTTGCACTTGCCGTTTGCCCTTTGAGGTTTACTACCGGAGGGATTCAGCGCCTGTGAAATCAAGCGCCGCGCGGGCGGCGCTCGCTCTCACAGCCGAAGAACAACCCAAGGCTTATAGCTGTTCCAGGCACCCCGCCAAGTCATCGCCGAGCTTTTCCAGCAAGCGCTCATAGCCCTTGGCATCTACCGGGTCTGTGCCCCCCAGGGCATCCAGCTCGGCCAGACGCACTGGAAGTCCGGCGGTCAGCGTCTCGGCCAGGCGCGGGCGCAGCGGCGGCTCGCTGAACACACAGGTCTTACCCACTTCCTGCAGGCGCTTGCGCATCGCAGCCACATGCTGAGCACCGGGCTGAACTTCCGACGCCACACTGAACACGCCGGTGTGCTTCAGGCCATAGGCCGACTCGAAGTAGTCGAAGGCTTCATGGAACACGAAGTACGGCTTGCCAGCGATACCGGCCACCCGCGCCTTGATCCGCGCATCCAGTGCATCCAGGCGCTCGGTGAAGCCCTTGAGGTTGCTTTGGTAGCGCGCGGCATTGCCCGGGTCGACCGCCGCCAGGTCTGCGGCCATCTTCGCCGCGATCACCCGGGCATTGACCGAGGACAGCCAAAGGTGAGCGTCCAGGCTGCCTGGGCGATGATCATGATCGTGGTCGTCATGATCGGCCTGCTCGTGGGAATGGCTGTCCTCGCCGAAATGGCGCAGCTGCATCCCCGCCAGGGACTGCAGGGCTACCGTGGGCTTGCTACGGCTACCGAGCACCCGTGGCAAGAAGCTCTCCATGTCAGGGCCGATCCAGTACAGCAGGTCGGCATCACCAACCTTGCGCACATCCGAGGGGCGCAGGGCGTAGTGGTGTGGCGATGCGCCTGGGGGCAGCAAAACATCCGGGCTGCCAACGCCATCCTGCACGGCAGCGGCAATCTGTTGCAGGGGCTTGATACTGGTCAATACACGCACATCAGCCTGGGCTGAACAGGCGATGAAAGCGACAAAAAGCACTAGGAATCGGGACACGATCAATACTCGACTCGTCAGAAACAGGTAACATAATAACGTCTCTATCCAGAACCGTCGCTGCCCATGTCCATCACGCCGCTGGCTCACCGTCCCCACGATCATTCCCATTGCGTGCACAGCGCCTTGTCCGAGGCCGATGCTTTGTGCACGCGCCAGGGCCTGCGCCTGACCGCGCTGCGCCGGCGCGTGCTGGAGCTGGTTTGGCAGAGCCACAAACCGCTGGGCGCCTATGACATCCTGGCAGTGCTTAGTGAGCAGGATGGCCGCCGCGCCGCGCCACCCACGGTATATAGAGCATTGGATTTCCTCCTGGAAAACGGCCTGGTGCACCGCATCGCATCGCTCAACGCCTTCATTGGTTGCAGCCACCCCGAGCACGCTCACCAGGGTCAATTCCTGATTTGCCGTGAATGCCACGTGGCCATCGAGCTGGAGCAGGACAGCATCAGCAGTGCCATCACCGACAGCGCCAAAGACGTGGGTTTCAGCGTCGAGACCCAAACCGTTGAAATCGTCGGCCTGTGTGCCAACTGCCGGAGTGCGGCATGAGTGACGCCCTGATCCGCCTGGAGCAGGTCGGCGTCAGTTTTGGCGGCGAGGCCGTGCTCGACAGCATCGATTTGGCCGTGGCGCCTGGCCAGATCGTGACCTTGATAGGCCCCAACGGTGCCGGCAAGACAACCCTGGTGCGGGCAGTGCTCGGCCTGCTCAAGCCCCACCGCGGCAAGGTCTGGCGCAAGCCCAAGCTGCGCATCGGCTACATGCCGCAAAAGATCCAGGTCGACGCCACGCTTCCGCTTTCGGTGTTGCGTTTCTTGCGCCTGGTGCCGGGGGTCGACCGCGCCGCGGCTTTGTCGGCATTGCAGGAAGTAGGCGCCGAGCAGGTCATCGACAGCCCGATCCAGACCATCTCCGGCGGCGAAATGCAGCGCGTACTGCTGGCGCGGGCATTACTGCGCGAGCCGCAACTGCTGGTACTGGATGAACCTGTGCAGGGCGTTGACGTGGTCGGCCAGACCGAGCTGTACAACCTCATCACCCGCCTACGCGACCGTCACGGCTGCGGCGTGTTGATGGTTTCCCACGACTTGCACTTGGTGATGAGCGCTACCGATCAGGTGGTGTGCCTGAATCGCCACGTATGCTGCTCGGGCCACCCCGAGCAAGTCAGCAACGACCCGGCCTTCGTTGAACTGTTCGGCCAGAACGCGCCGAGCCTGGCCGTCTACCACCACCATCATGACCACAGTCACGACCTGCACGGCTCGGTGATTGCGCCCAACACCCATGTTCACGGAGAGCACTGCAAGCATGGCTGATTTTCTTCTCTACGCCTTGCTTGCGGGTTTGTCTCTGGCAGTGGTGGCGGGCCCGCTCGGATCGTTCGTGGTGTGGCGACGCATGGCGTACTTCGGCGACACCCTGTCACATGCCGCACTGTTGGGCGTGGCCATGGGCTTCGTGCTGGACGTGAGCCCGGCCTTGGCCGTGACCGTGGGCTGTCTGCTGCTGGCGATCCTGCTGGTGACCTTGCAGCAACGTCAGCCGCTGGCCTCCGACACGCTGCTCGGCATCCTCGCCCCCAGTACCCTGTCACTGGGCCTTGTGGTGCTGAGTTTCATGCATGACGTGCGCATCGACTTGATGGCTTACCTGTTCGGCGATCTTCTGGCCATAAGCACCAGTGACCTGGGTTGGATCCTGGGCGGCAGCGCGTTGGTATTAGTGCTGCTCGCGCTGCTATGGCGGCCGTTGCTGGCAATCACTGTGCACGAAGAATTGGCCATGGTCGAAGGGCTGCCGGTGGCGGGCCTGCGTATGGCGCTGATGCTGCTGATCGCCGTGGTGATTGCCGTGGCCATGAAAATTGTCGGCGTACTGCTGATCACCTCGCTGCTGATCATCCCCGCCGCGGCCGCTCAGCGTCATGCCCGCTCGCCCGAGCAGATGGCCTTGGGCGCGAGCCTGCTGGGCATCACTGCCGTCTGCGGTGGCCTGGCCATGTCCTGGTTCAAGGACACCCCTGCCGGGCCATCGATCGTGGTCTGCGCTGCAGTGCTATTCTTGCTGAGCCTGGCCCTGCCCAAACGCTGACGATCAGGGTACATCCCGGTGTACCCTGCAACCTTTTCCCAGGTAAAGGGTCTGTAAGACTTATTTTCGAGCGTGCGCACCTGGGTGTAGACTTGCTCGCTTTTTGCGCAAATAGAGAGTCGCAGGAATGAAGCCGTTCGCATCCCGTTATCTGCTTGTTGCCGCGTTTTCCCTGCTCCTGGCCGCTTGTTCCAGTGCGCCGGTCGAACAGGCCGATGTACCTGCCCAAGTCGATGCCTGGCAGCAGCTGCAACAGAGCATCGCCAGCAATGAGCTGGCCACCGCCGAAGACCAGTTGACCGCCCTGCAGGCGCAGTCACCTGATGACCCACGCCTGGAGCAAAACCAACGCCAGTTGGCCGAAGCCTATCTGGCGCGTAGCCAGATCGTGCTGCAGAAGGGCGATGTCAATGCCGCCGCCACCGCCCTGGCACGGGCACGTGCGTTGATGCCACAGGCGCCGGCCGTCACTGGTGGTGACGCCGTAAGCCAGGCACGCAAGGCCGAGCTGGAGAAGGCCGAGGCGGCGTTGAAGGCCGCCGAGGCCAAGCCCCAGGCGCGAGTGATCGACCCTACGGCACCGAGCACGGTCATTGCACTGAAAACCACTGATATCCAGGCCATGCGCCGCCAACTCGACGACATCGCTAAAGACGTAGTCAATTATGGCTGCGACGTGGTCTTCCAGGTACCGCGCACGCAGGACGCGCCTTGGTTGAAGAATTTGCTAGCCAAGCGTGTGCACAAGTTAGACAGCAGCTTCGAGCTCAAGCAGAAACATGAGATCCAACGCTCGATGCCAGCTCAAGTGGTGCTAGTACCGCATCAGCGTTGAGTATCTTGGGCGTGCTGCCCTGGATTTGGCGATAAAAGGCCGCCCTTACAGATCCTGTAAGGGCGGCCTTGGTCCATTTAGGCTGGTACCGCTTCAGCCGCGGCTTCGCGCTCCCACACTCGATGCCCTTCAACCGCTTTGACGAAGGCATCCAGGGTTTTCTGCTCGTCACCGAGTAATAGGCCTTTGTCTTCCTTGAGCCCCAGCCCCGTGAGCAGGTCCTTGGTCAGCACCATCGCCTTGAGGTGCTTGTAGCCTTCGAGCAGGAAGTGCTTGGACAACCCGCTCGAAAGCAGCCCCTTGTCCGCACCTTTGGGCACGACAATGCCATCGAACATGATCGACGGCATGCCTTCCATGGACGCATCCACCGTCAGCTGCTTGCCATCTGCCGTTTTCACCGGCGCCGAGGTCGGCCCCAACAGCATAGGTCGGGCGCTGTGTGCTTCTAGCGCCTTGATCAGCTTGTCTGCGCTGGCGCCATCAACGCCATCGGTCACCAGCACTGCGATCTTGCGCCCCTTGATGCCCACATCACCGGGGTGGTTCATCTGGCTGAGGGCAGCCGATTGCTTGAGTTTGCTTTCCTTGACCGCGACAGACCCTTGCTTGGGCGCCGACAAGCCCAGGTTGGCCGCTACGGCCGCCGCCAGTTTCAGGTCGATGTTGGCCAGGATCTCGTCCACTTCGCGCTGGCGGATGTATTCGCGCTCTACCTTGCCCAGTTCAAAGCTATAGGCCTTGATGATGTGCTGCTGTTCGGTAGGGCTCATGCTGTTGAAGAACAGCCGGGCCTGGGAGAAGTGATCGCCAAACGATTCGCTGCGCTGGCGGATCTTGTGCGCGTCGATACGCTCTTGATAACTCTCGAAACCGCCGTCCTGTGCGGCAGGTGGGGTTTCCTTGGGCCAGCCACCATCGATGGAATTGGGCTCGTAAGAGGCACGGCCTTTGTCGATGGTCATGCGGTGCATGGCATCGCGCTGGCCGCTATGGTTGGGCGCGACCGGGCGGTTGATCGGGATTTCATGGAAGTTCGGCCCACCCAGGCGGCTGATCTGGGTGTCGGTGTAGGAGAACAAACGGCCTTGCAGCAGTGGGTCGTTGGTGAAGTCGATGCCCGGCACGATATGGCCTGGGCAGAAAGCCACTTGCTCGGTTTCGGCGAAGAAGTTGTCAGGGTTACGGTTGAGCACCATCTTGCCAAGCAGGGTGACGGGCACCAGCTCTTCGGGGATAAGCTTGGTCGGGTCGAGCAAATCGAAGTCGAACTTGTGCTCGTCGGCCTCGGGCACGATCTGCACCCCCAGTTCCCACTCTGGATAATCGCCCGTCTCGATGGCCTCCCAAAGGTCGCGGCGATGATAATCGGTGTCTTTCCCCGCAAGCTTTTGCGCCTCGTCCCACAATACTGAGTGCACGCCCTGGCGTGGTTTCCAGTGGAACTTGACGAAACTGGCCACGCCCTGTGCGTTGATCAGGCGGAACGTGTGGATACCAAAGCCTTCCATCATACGCAGGCTGCGTGGGATGGCGCGGTCGGACATGGCCCACATCACCATGTGCGCAGATTCAGGCACCAGCGAAACGAAATCCCAGAAGGTGTCATGGGCTGAACCGCCGGTGGGCATCTCGTTGTGCGGCTCGGGTTTGACCGCATGCACGAAGTCGGGAAACTTGATCGCGTCCTGGATGAAGAAGATCGGCATGTTATTGCCAACCAGATCGAAGTTGCCTTCATCGGTGTAGAACTTGACGGCAAAGCCGCGTACATCTCGCACCGTATCGCCAGAGCCACGCGGCCCTTGTACGGTGGAAAACCGCACGAAAACCGGGGTGATCTTTTCAGGGTCCTGAAGGAAGCCGGCCTTGGTCAGTTCGGCGTGGCAACCATAGCTCTGGAAGTAGCCGTGGGCGCCGGTCCCGCGGGCGTGGACGATACGTTCAGGGATGCGCTCGTGGTCGAAGTGGGTAATCTTCTCACGCATGATGAAGTCTTCGAGCAGCGAGGGGCCGCGGGCACCGGCCTTCAGGCTATTCTGGTTGTCGGCAATCTTCACTCCCTGATTGGTGCGCAGCGCCTGGCCTGTGGCGTCGCTGCGAAAAGCCTCCAGGCTTTGCAATTTGGCATTGGTATTGGCCCGGTCAGGGGTTTGAGTACCTGCCGCCTCGCTGTGCTTGGGCGTATCCGGCTTCTTGCTGGGCATGATCGGTTCTCCTCGTCAGTCTTCAGGCGTGCCCTGGGCGGGCTAGTTCTAGTAGTGACTGGAACCCTTCACCGAGCGTTCAATCTGAAATACCGATTGTCGCCATATGCCCGAAGCATTGGTCCAATACGAAATAAATGCTAAGAACAGCTATGGGAAAAGGCTAAAATGCGCGACCCAGCCAACCGCTGACCCAAATTCCATGCGCCCCACAAGGTTCGCTACGTGATCGAGTTCCAAAACGTACACAAGACCTACCGCGTCGCCGGTAGGGAAATCCCCGCACTGAATCCGACCACCCTGACCATCGAAGATGGCCAGGTATTCGGCCTGATAGGCCATTCCGGTGCCGGTAAAAGCACGATGCTGCGCCTGATCAATCGCCTGGAAGAGCCTTCCGGGGGCACGATCATCGTCGACGGCGAGGACGTTACGGCGTTCAACGCCAATCAGCTGCGCGGCTTCCGCCAGCAGGTCGGGATGATTTTCCAGCACTTCAACCTGCTGGCGTCCAAGACAGTCGCCGACAACGTCGCGCTGCCGCTGACCCTGGCCGGTGAGCTGTCGCGCAGCCAGATAGACAAACGTGTCACAGAGCTGCTGGCCCGCGTGGGCCTGTCGGATCATGCAAAAAAGTTTCCGGCTCAGCTTTCGGGCGGGCAAAAGCAGCGTGTAGGCATTGCCCGCGCCTTGTCCACCAACCCGAAGATTCTGCTGTGCGACGAAGCCACCAGCGCACTCGACCCGCAAACCACTGCATCGGTGCTGCAACTGCTGGCCGAAATCAACCGTGAGTTGAAGCTGACCATCGTGCTGATCACCCACGAAATGGACGTGATCCGCCGGGTCTGCGACCGCGTGGCAGTGATGGATGCTGGGCAGATCGTCGAGCAAGGCTCGGTGGCCGAGGTGTTCCTGCACCCGCAACATCCCACCACCAAGCGTTTCGTCCAGGAAGACGAGCAGGTCGATGAAGGCGAGCAACGTGATGACTTCGCCCACGTGCCGGGGCGTATCGTGCGCCTGACGTTCCAGGGCGACGCCACCTACGCGCCGCTGCTGGGTACCGTGGCCCGCGAAACGGGTGTGGACTACAGCATCCTGGCCGGGCGTATCGACCGCATCAAGGATGTCCCCTATGGCCAGCTGACCCTCGCTTTGATTGGTGGGGACATGGAAGCGGCATTCGCCCGCTTCACGGCAGCTGACGTACATATGGAGGTACTGCGTTGATGGACGCTCTGAATTTCTTCGCCAATGTCGACTGGGCCGAAATCTGGCTGGCCACTGTCGATACCCTGATCATGCTGTTCGGCTCGCTGTTCTTCACCGTACTGCTGGGCCTGCCGCTGGGCGTGCTGCTGTTCCTGTGCGGCCCGAAGCAGATGTTCGAACAGAAGGGTGTTTACGCACTGCTGTCGCTGGTGGTCAACATCCTGCGCTCGCTGCCGTTCATCATTCTGCTGATCGTGATGATCCCGATCACCGTATTGATCACCGGCACCTCCCTGGGGGTGGCCGGCGCTATCCCGCCGCTGGTAGTGGGCGCCACACCATTTTTCGCGCGCTTGGTCGAAACTGCCCTGCGTGAGGTAGACCGCGGCATCATCGAAGCGACCCAGTCGATGGGCGCCACTACCCGCCAGATCATCACCAGCGCACTGTTGCCAGAGGCCCGTCCGGGCATCTTCGCGGCGATTACCGTCACCGCCATCACCTTGGTGTCGTACACCGCCATGGCCGGTGTGGTGGGGGCGGGTGGCCTTGGCGATTTGGCCATCCGCTTCGGCTATCAGCGGTTCCAGACCGATGTAATGGTAGTCACCGTGGTGCTGTTGCTGGTGCTGGTTCAAGTCCTGCAAAGCGTGGGCGACAAACTGGTCGTGCATTTTTCCCGTAAGTAACCCCAATGGGGTCGGCCAAGCCGACCCGTTCGGGGGCCGTCGCGGCCCTCACAAGGAGTGATCAATGAAGAAGCTGCTTGCTGTTGCTGCCGCCGTTGCGGCCTTTTCGGCCCACGCCGATACCCTGACCGTGGCCGCCACCCCGGTGCCGCACGCCGAGATTCTCAATTTCGTCAAACCCCAGCTGGCCAAAGAGGGCGTGGACCTGAAGGTGAAGGAGTTCACCGACTACATCCAGCCGAACGTGCAGGTTGCCGAAAAACGCCTGGACGCCAACTTCTTCCAGCACCAGCCGTACCTGGATGAATTCAACAAAGCCAAGGGCACCGATCTGGTCAGCGTGACGG
Source organism: Pseudomonas sp. 51_B (assembly GCF_017491595.1). Taxonomy (NCBI): domain Bacteria; kingdom Pseudomonadati; phylum Pseudomonadota; class Gammaproteobacteria; order Pseudomonadales; family Pseudomonadaceae; genus Pseudomonas; species Pseudomonas sp. 51_B. Next base: position 22,746 of record NZ_JAFGYW010000021.1, on the reverse strand, counting down.
GCGTGCACATCGAACCACTGGGCGTGTACTCCACCAAGCTCAAGAAGCTGGACGAGCTGCCTTCTGGGGCCACCGTAGTCATTCCCAACGACGCCACCAACGGTGGCCGTGCCCTGCTGCTGTTGGACAAAGCTGGGGTGATCAAACTCAAAGACAACAAGAACATCCTCTCCACTGTGAAGGATGTGGCCGAGAACCCGAAAAGCATCAAGTTCCGTGAGCTGGAAGCGGCCACCATCCCGCGCGTGCTGACTCAGGTAGATGCCGCCCTGATCAACACCAACTATGCGCTGGAAGCCAAGCTGAACCCGGAGAAGGACGCGCTGGCCATCGAAGGCAGCGACTCGCCGTACGTGAACATCCTGGTTGCGCGCCCGGACAACAAGGACTCCGAAGACATGAAGAAGCTGGCAGCGGCGTTGCACTCGCCTGAGGTCAAGCAGTTCATCAACGAGAAGTACAAAGGCGCCGTAGTGCCTGCGTTCTAAACCGAACGCGCTTGTTTACCCGCTAAGCGTTCGACGCAATGTACGGCACGGGCTATGCCCGTGTTCGCGGCTCAAGCCGCTCCCACAGGTTGGCTTATCTCCAAGCTTGCCCCTAGCCCGTTGGGAGCGGATTTACCCGCGAAACTCTCGAAAACCACTCAGTCTCGCTTTACCAGCCCAGGCAACTGCGCCACCAGCTTCTGGTTGTTGAACGGCGCACGAATGAACCCACGCTGACGCCCATCCGGCCCGACGATTGCCAGGTTCCCGCTGTGATCGACCGTGTACCCAGGCTTGCTGGTGTCTGCGGGGATGAATGGAATGCTCAGGGCATTGGCCAGCTTCTGGGTATCGTCTATGGTCCCGGCCACACCGACGAAATCCTTGTCGAAATAGCCCAGATACTGCTTCAGCTGATTAGGCGTGTCGCGGTTCGGATCCACGCTTACCAACACCACCTGCAACCGGTCCACGGCCTCCTTGGGTAGCTCGCTCTTGACCTGGCGCAGCTGGGCCAGGGTAGTCGGGCAGATGTCCGGGCAGTAGGTGTAGCCGAAGAACAGCAGTGACCATTTGCCTTTGAGCTCGTCCATCTGCACCGGCTGGCCATTCTGATCGGTCATGGTTACATCAGCCACTGCGCGGCTTTGCGGCAGCAAGATGATGCCTGCGTCGATCAGCTCGGCCGGGTTGGCCTGGCCGCGCCCACTGAGCACCTTGTTGACGGTAAGGCCCATGATCAGCGCGACCAAGGCAACGAGGATGAAGACGGTTTTCTGGGTTCGAGTCATAGATTCAGCAATAGGTAGTGGTCAACGAGCAACGCGACGAATAGCGCGAACAGGTAGCCGATGGAGTACTTGAACGTAGCGATCGCCGCGTGCGGCCGGCTGCCACGGTACAACACCCAGGCCCAATGCAGGAAGCGCAGGCCCAATGCCAGGGCACAAGCCAGATACAACGGGCCGCTCATGTGAATGGCGTAGGGCAGCAGGCTCACCGCCAGCAATATCAGCGTGTACAACAGGATATGCAGCTTGGTGTAACGCTCACCATGGGTCACTGGCAGCATCGGAATTTCGGCCGTGGCGTACTCCTGCTTGCGGTGGATGGCCAGGGCCCAGAAGTGCGGGGGTGTCCAGGCGAAAATGATCAGCACCAGCAGCAGGGGCTCGGCACTGACATGGCCGCTTACCGCAACCCAGCCCAGCAAGGGCGGCGCGGCGCCAGCCAGGCCTCCGATGACGATATTCTGCGGTGTGGCGCGCTTGAGAAAGCCGGTGTAAAGCACCGCGTAACCCAGCAAGGAGGCCAGGGTCAGCCAGGCCGTCAGCGCGTTGGTGAATGTCAGCAGCAAGCCCATGCCAAGCAGCGCCAGAGCCAGGGCAAACAGCAAAGCCGACACCGGGCCAACCCGGCCCTGGGCCAATGGCCGCTTGTGGGTACGTGCCATCAGCGCATCGATGCGCCGGTCCACCACATGGTTGACCACCGCTGCGCTGCTGGCACACAGGCCGATGCCCAGGTTACCGAACAACAGCACGCTGAGGCTCACCCCAGCACGGGTGGCCAGGAACATGCCCGCCAGCGAAGTGATCAACATCAGCACCACCACCTTCGGCTTGGTCAGCTCCAGGTAATCGCGCCAGCTCGCACCCTTCGTCCTCAGAAGCGTCGCCACGAATCGTTCCTCATGTGATGGGTGATACCGACCCCGGCCACCGGTCGTAACCGCCAGCCATGGCCAACCCCAGCCCGCACCTTGTCGACCACACGAATGCGGTAGTTCACCAGCACCATGCTCAATAGCAGCAGCGCACCCCCGGCGTTATGCGCCACAGCCACAGCCAGCGGCAAGTGGAACAGCACGTTGCTCAGCCCCAAGCCGATCTGCACGGCCAGCGCCAGCAGGACCAACCGCGCCAAACCCGGCAGGCCACAACGCTGCAGCTTCCAGCTCAGCAGCAGCAGCACACAGGTCACCAGCAAGGCGCCCAGGCGGTGGCTCATGTGGATGGCGGTGCGCGCGTCGCTGTCCAGCTGCCCACCCAGGTAGTTGGGGCCAACGTGCTGGGTCAGGTGAAAGCCATTGCTGAAGTCTGCCGCAGGCCACCACTGCCCATGGCAGGTGGGCAGGTCAATGCAGGCAACCGCTGCGTAATTGGCGCTGACCCACCCCCCCAAGGCTATCTGGCCGATCACCACCAGCAAGCCCAGCGCCGCTATGCGCCTGAGGCTGAGCGGCAACTTCGGCAAGGGCGCAAAGGCCCGGGATAGACGCAGAGACAGCAGGAACAGCAGGCTAAGGGTGGTAAAGCCGCCAAGCAGGTGTGCCGTGACCACCTGCGGCCATAACTTCAGGGTAACGGTCCACATGCCAAACGCAGCCTGCGCCAGCACCACCCCTAACAGCAACACGGGTAGGCGGTAAGGCTGGCCATCATGAGCATGCCGGCGCACGGCCTGCACCGCCAGGATAGCGATCACCACCGCCAGAGTACCGGCGAAATAGCGGTGCACCATCTCAGCCCAGCCTTTGGCCTCTTCCACCGGATGATCAGGGAAGTGCTGTTCGGCATGGGCAAGCTGCGCTTGGCTTTTGGGTACGCTGATAAAGCCATAACAGCCGGGCCAGTCGGGGCAGCCAAGCCCGGCGTGGGTCAACCGCGTGTAGGCCCCGAGCAGAACGACCAGCAGTGCCAGCAAAGTGGCGAACACAGCGAGGCGGAATCCAGGTCTGGCCATGGCAGGCTCCTAGCCAATGTTGGACAGCTTGAGCAGATGACGTAGGTCGTCGAGCACGTGCTTGCCGTTGACCTTGGCGTCGTAACGCAGCACAAGATTGCCGTGAGGGTCGACTATCCACAGTTGTGGGCCGGCTTCGCCAACCTGTTGCAGATAGCGCTGGGCATCCAGTGAATAGCGCTGCAGTTGCGGATACTCACGGGTCAGCAGCGCCTGGTAGTCACTGGCCAACGGCTGAGCGGCCGCCAGGGCATGGCTTGCGCGGCTGGCATCACGGCCCAGGCCCACCTGGATCTGCCGCACCAGGTACACCAAGCGCTGACAATCCTCGGCGCAGGCTGCCGGGGCGCTGACCAGCAGCTGCCAGCGCTGATCCTCACCAGCAATACCGATATCGGCGCGGCTCTGGCCGTTGCCAATCATCGCGCCGTGGTAGCTGCGCCCCTCTGGCACCCAGAACTTGAGCTTGTACATGCAAGTAGCCAGGACCATCGGGCCGAGCACCACCAGTAATATCAGTATCAGCTGCAAACGTCCGCGGGCTCTGGGCTTGCTACGTTCAGGCAGGCCCAGTGGAGTGGCGGTGGCCATGCTGTTTCTCCTTGTTGTTGTGCCAGCCGTAATAGAGGTAGAGCAGCACCAGCGCGGCGGCCAGAGCAAACCACTGAACGGCGTAACCGAGGTGTTTTTCAGGGCCCATGGCAACCACCGGCCACTGCAGCCGATACGCCGCGGGGCCTGGTTCCAGGCGTAACTCATGGGCATAACCTTCGCGCTCGAGCTGTTGCCAGAGCTGTATGGGGTCGACTGCGGTGAGCAGATGCGGCCATTGCCCGCCTACCGGGTCCGGGTGCAGCTGGAAGGTACTACCTGGCGCCACATAGACCGACGCGCTCAGTGCCAAGGCCTGTTCGGGTGTCTGGAAAAACACCGGGACTCGGCGATCGGGCCAGGCCAGCCAGCCGCGATTGACCAGCACCCACAGCCCGCTGGCCTGGTCATGGAAGGGCTGCAATAACTCGACGCCGGCCTGGCCGTCACGCATGCGGTTGTCCAGTAGCAGGCTGTGCTCGGGATCGAAGCGGCCATAAAGATGCACCCGTCGAAACGCCGCGTCCTGGGTCTGCTGTAGCTCAGTACTAGGCAGCGGGGCATCGACTTCATGCGCGGTGTAGGTCGCCAGCAATTCACGCTTTTGCTCGGCGCGGCTTAGCTGCCAGCAACCAAGCCCGACCAACCCCGGCAGCAGCGCGAGCACCACCAGGGTCGGGATCCAGCCTGGGCGAAACGGCCTCACCGACGCCTCGCTATACTTGTCCACATACCGCACCCCCCGGAGAAGCGCCATGCTCAAGGCCGCGATAGTCCTGCTGCTGCTGGCCACGATCGCCAGCCTGTTCAGTGGCCTGGTGTTTCTGGTCAAGGACGATGACCACTCGACCCGCCTGCTCAAAGCCCTGACCGTGCGAGTGACCCTGGCGGCCCTGACCATCGGCCTGGTCGCTTGGGGCTTGATCAGTGGCCAGTTGGTGTCACATGCACCGTTCTGATCAAAGCACGTAGACGAAGATGAAAAGACCGACCCACACCACATCAACGAAGTGCCAGTACCAGCTCGCCGCCTCGAAACCAAAATGTTTGTCAGGGTTGAAGTGGCCACGCAGGATACGCACGAACATCACGATCAGGATGATCGTGCCCAGGGTCACATGGGCACCGTGAAAGCCTGTAAGCATGAAGAAGGTCGCGCCATAAATCCCTGAACCCAGCGTCAGCCCCAGCTGGGTGTAGGCCTCGTGATACTCGTAAGCCTGCAGCGCGATGAAGCACAGCCCCAGCACAATGGTCAGTGCCATCCAGAGTTTCAGCGCACCGCGGTGGCCTCGGCGCAGCGCGTGGTGGGCGAGGGTGATGGTCACGCTGGAGCTGACCAGCAAGATGGTGTTGATCAGTGGCAAGTGCCACGGGTTGATCACTTCCTTAGGCGGTGGAAACAACTTTGGGTCCGGTGTGTTCAGCAAGGGCCAGGCAAATTCGAAACTTGGCCAGAGCATATGGCTAATGCCCTTGTGCCCTTCGCCGCCCAGCCATGGCCCGGCCAGCACGCGCACATAGAACAGCACGCCGAAAAAGGCCATGAAGAACATCACTTCCGAGAAAATGAACCAGCTCATGCCCCAACGGAACGAGCGATCCAGTTGCGGGCTATACAACCCGGCGCGGCTTTCGCGCACCACGGCGCCGAACCAGCCAAACAGCATATAGGCCAAGAACAGCCCACCTAGAAAGAAGATCAGCGGCCCGTGTGAAGAAGGGTGGCCAGCCTTCAGGTCGTTGAACCAGGTGCCCAGGCCAAACACCGTAATGAATAGACCGATGGTGGCGATGATCGGCCATTTGCTCTGTGCCGGAACGTAGTAATGCTCATGACTTGCCATTGCTGTTCTCCTTCCCTCAGCGGGCGCCCTGAACGTCCTGTACCGCGGCATGGGCGACCGGCGGGTGACGCGCAGTGATGTCGAACAAGGTGTAGGCCAGTGTCAGGTGCTTCACGCTGGCCGGCAGGTCGCGGTCGACGATGAAGCGCACGGGCATCTCGATGCGCTCGCCCGGCTGCAGCACCTGCTGGGTGAAGCAGAAGCACTCGGTCTTGTGGAAATACGCCGCGGCCTCGGCTGGGGTGATACTGGGTATCGCTTGCGCACTCATGGGCCGGTCGGTCGGGTTGTGCGCAATGAAGATCATCTGGTTCACCGCGCCAGGGTTGACCTCGAGTTGGTCGGCGGTGGAGTAGAAGTCCCAAACCATATCGCTGGCGTTGGTGGACATGAACTGCACCCTTACCGAACGCGTCGGGTCGCTGACCTGGCTGCCCTCGTACTGCCCGCCGGTCTTGCCGTTGATGCCGAACGCCTTGCACATCACGTCGTAGATCGGCACCAAGGCAAAACCAAAGGCGAACATCACAACCGTCAGCATCAGCAGGCGCGTGACCAAGCGTTTGAGCGACGGGCTGTTCATCACAGCGCTCCTATTTCACGTGCGGTGGAGTCTGGAAGGTGTGATAAGGCGCAGGCGAGGGGATCGACCATTCAAGCCCCTCGGCGCCATCCCAAGGCTTGGCCGGGGCAGGTGCTCCACCGCGGATGCACTTGATGACGATGAACAGGAAGAAGATTTGGGTGGTGCCAAACAGGAAAGCACCGATCGACGAAACCATGTTGAAGTCGGCGAATTGCAGGTTGTAATCGGGAATACGCCGCGGCATACCGGCCAACCCCACGAAGTGCATGGGGAAAAAGGCCATGTTCATACCGACGAACGACAACCAGAAGTGCAGCTTGCCAAGGGTTTCATCGTACATATGGCCGGTCCATTTCGGCAGCCAATAGTAGGCCGAGGCAAAGATGCCGAAGATTGCACCGGGCACCAGCACATAATGGAAGTGCGCCACCACGAAATAGGTGTCGTGGTACTGGAAGTCCGCCGGGGCGATGGCCAGCATCAAGCCGGAGAAACCACCGATGGTGAACAGGATGACAAAGGCGATGGCGAACAGCATCGGGGTTTCGAAGGTCAGCGAGCCTTCCCACATGGTGCTGACCCAGTTGAATACCTTCACCCCGGTTGGCACGGCGATGAGCATGGTGGCGTACATGAAGAACAACTCGCCGACCACCGGGATGCCGACCACGAACATGTGGTGGGCCCAAACGATGAACGACAAGAAGGCAATGGCGCCCGTGGCATACACCATGGAGGTGTAGCCGAACAGCGGTTTGCGCGAAAACGCCGGGATGATCGAACTGACCGCGCCGAACGCCGGCAGGATCATGATGTAGACCTCGGGGTGACCGAAGAACCAGAACACGTGTTGGAACAGCACCGGATCACCGCCACCGGCGGCGCTGAAGAAGCTGGTGCCGAAGTGGATGTCCATCAGCATCATGGTCACCACGCCCGCCAGCACCGGCATCACGGCAATCAGCAGGAATGCGGTGATCAGCCAGGTCCAGACGAACAGCGGCATCTTCATCAGGGTCATGCCAGGCGCGCGCAAATTGAGGATGGTGGCGATCACGTTGATCGCGCCCATGATCGAACTGATGCCCATCAGGTGGATGGCGAAGATGAAGAAGGTGACGCTGGCTGGCGCATAGGAGGTCGATAACGGGGCATAAAAGGTCCAGCCGAAGTTGGGCCCGCCGCCTGGGGTGAACAGGGTAGACACCAGCAACAGAAAGGCCGCCGGCAGTAACCAGAAGCTGAAATTGTTCATCCTCGGCAGGGCCATGTCGGGTGCGCCGATCATCAGCGGAATCATCCAGTTGGCCAGGCCGACGAAGGCCGGCATCACCGCGCCGAACACCATGATCAGGCCGTGCATGGTGGTCATCTGGTTGAAGAACGCCGGCTCCACAATCTGCAGCCCAGGCTGGAACAGCTCGGCACGGATGACCATGGCGAACGAGCCGCCGAGCAGGAACATCATGAAAGCGAACCACAGGTACATCGTGCCGATGTCCTTGTGATTGGTGGTCAGCACCCAGCGCATCAGCCCTTTGGCGGGGCCGTGGGCGTGTTCATGGCCGTGGCCGTGGTCGTCGATCACTGCACTCATGTTCTGTCTCCTGCAATCCGCTGATTGCCGCGCAAAACCCGGTTCACTTGGCTTCTGCCTGCTTGAGCGCGAGCACGTCCTTCGGCGTGACCATGTCGCCCTTGTTGTTACCCCAGGCGTTGCGTTCGTAGGTCACCACAGCGGCGATGTCGACTTCCGACAACTGCTTGCCGAACGCGGCCATCGCCGTGCCTGGACGGCCGTGGAATACCACGCTCAGGTGTTCTTCCTTGGGCCCGGTCGCGACTTTCGAGCCTTTGAGTGCTGGGAACATTGGGGGCAAGCCCTGACCTTCGGCCTGGTGGCAAGCCACGCAGGTGGTGTGGTAGACCTTGTCGCCACGCTCGACCAGCTCGTCCAGCGTCCACTCCTTGCTGGTCAGCTCCTTGAGCTTGGCGGCCTCGGCCTTGCGCTCGCCGAGCCAGGTGTCGTAATCGGCCTGGGACTTGACCTCGACCACCACAGGCATGAAGCCGTGGTCCTTGCCACACAGTTCGGTGCACTGGCCGCGGTAGATACCGGGCTTTTCGATACGGGTCCAAGCTTCGTTGACGAACCCTGGGATGGCATCGCGCTTGACCGCAAAGGCCGGCACCCACCAGGAATGAATAACGTCAGCTGCCGTCACAAGAAAGCGCACCTTGGCGCCGACCGGCAGCACCAGTGGCTGGTCCACTTCCAGCAGATAGTGTTCGTCCTTGGGGGCCTGGTTATGAATCTGTTCGGCGGGGGTGGCCAGGTTGCTGAAAAACTCCACATCCTGGCCCAGGTACTTGTAATGCCACTTCCACTGGTAGCCGGTGACCTGGATGTCGATGTCCGATTCACTGGCGTCGTAGATGTCGATCAGGGTCTTGGTCGCTGGAATAGCCATCGCGACCAGAATCAGGAAAGGGACCACGGTCCAGAGAATTTCTACCCAGGTGTGCTCGTGAAAATGCGCCGGCTGCTGACCCGTGGAACGACGGTGCACGACCATGGACCAGAACATCGCACCGAACACCACGATGCCAATGATCACGCAGATCCAGAAGATGGTCATGTGCAGGTCGAACACGGCGTTGGAGACGTCCGTCGCCCCTGGGTGCATGTTCACGGTCCAGGCAGCACTGGCCTGACCTAGAACCGACCACAACAGCAGGCCCATCCAGACAGGTGGATGTCGCATCATTGCGGGTTCCCCTTCTCGTTCTTGTTGTCCCGGAGGCGTGGCCTGCGGCAAGAGGGAACGGCGGTCAAGACTGCCTGACTTCGACGACCGAGCCCCTGCAAAAGCAGTCGGGCCTCATCAACGAATCACGTTCAACGGGAGTATAGACAGCAGGTAACGCCCCGCAACGGCGCCCATGAAATGAACTTCACCAAACACGATGAATCGCGCAAAAGCCCGAGTTTGAGGGGCTATGGGAACATAGAAAGGGTGCTATATGCCTGAGAGCGCACACGTTTGCGAATTTTATAACAAATGCGTCTTAGGTATTCTGTATACCGAGCTAATTTACTGTCTTCCGTATGAAACGTTTCGTCCCTGGAGTTGTCATGAACATCGCCGCTGTACGCGAGCAAATAAGCCAAGCCCACGATCATGAAGGCCGCACCGGCCAGCTGAAAGCGCGTCTCGAGCTGCAACTGCCCCACCTGCACCCCTCGATCCAACTGCCTGAGCAGGACGCGCAGGGTACCTTGGCGCGTTTCGTCAGCGCATACATCGATCAAGTACCTGAACTACTGGAAGCCGCCCACACTGTGGCGCTCGAGGCCGGCATCGAATCGCAGATCAAGCCGGTGCTGAAAATTGCAGAGGCGTACTTCCTGCACCCCCCTAGCCTGATGCAAGGGCATGTGGGGCTCGATTGCCTGCTCGATGAAGCTTATTTGGCCCACCGCCTGGTCGAAGAGGTCAACGACCTGTACATCCGTCACTTCCAGCAGCCGCTGATTCCTGTCGATACAACGGTCGCCAACCTTATTGCCCACCAATTGATCGGTGAAACCTTCGCCAACCAGCTGGATGAAGTGGTGCATCATTCAGTGGACGAAATGCTCGACGACGAAAGCTTCGCCGCCGAGTCGGTAGAGGCCTACCGTGAAGCCCTAAGCAGCCCGCAGACAGGCCAGGCCTGGAAGCGCTGGCCGTGCCTGTCGCGTCAGCTGAACGTTGAGCTCGGCCAAGCCAGTGCCTGAACGGCCAGGCGATTAGGGAAAGCGCTCCTGCTGCTGACTACAGCCTTCGATCCTTACTGTCATCCGGCCGCCTCAGGGCGGCCTATTTCATTCCGAGGTGATGACAATGACGATCAGAAGAAACCGGATGTACACAGACTTGCTGCGCGGCACCTACCGGACGATTTGGGGCAACTGGGGCCTGAACCCCGCCATCAAGCCGGGTGCGGTCGGCATCATCGATTCCGACTCTGGCGATTTCAAGCTGGTCGCAGACTGCCTGCCTGGAGTCGAAATCAGCAAGAACCAACAAAGCCGCAAGTGGGATTTCAAATCCACGGGGGTGACGTGCAAAAGCATCAACGCCAATGTAGGCGGGACTATCCTCGATCCGAGCACCGGAGCCGAGGTCAAGCCCGAGGCGGCGCTGGAATGGACCTTCGATAAGGAGAACTCCATGACGTCGGAGTTCGCGATCGCCGGTGAGCATGCCATCAGCAATCTGACCGTGCTCGATGATCAGTACGACTGGCTGCTGGAGCAGGCGCGCAAGATGAACATGGCCACCAGCGCCGGCATCTCCGAGGGTTTTGGCGTGGTGACCTCGGTCATCTACGCAAGCAGCGGCCTGAACGCTGTAGCCAAGAAGAGCAAAGCGAGCTTCACCGTTGCCGGCAGCGCAAGCGGCCTGAACCGCCTGCTGGGTGAGCAAGGCATCAGCGGCAAAGGCAAGGCCAGCTACGTGTTCACCAGCAACTCCAGCGAGGTCGAGACCCATACACTGCCGGCCAGAAGTGGTGAGGTGGCAACCAATCCACTGCCCATTGCCTATACCTTTTCTTCGTATGCAGGCGGCAGGGTGTTGATCCCAAGCTGGGTGGGCAAGGTGGGTGTGCTGAACCTTCTGGTCAACAGCAAGGCGTCGGCCTTCACCACCTACACAACTAAAGTCACGCTGTCGTACAAGACGCCGACCGGCCCGGTGGAGGACTCCAGAACCGTCATCGGCGGAAGCTCGGCAAGCTTTGGAGAGATTCCTCTGACCGCCACCGAAATGGTGCTGACCGCCGAGTTCATCAACATCGGCTCCAACACCCGTAAGTCGATCAAGTGGAACACCCCCGCCAGCCAATGGCTGGGTGGCACCCGCACCGTGAACCTCACCGGAACCTGGCCGAGTGCCCCAGACATGACCGAGGTCAGCAACTGACCTTAGGTACCGGCAACACTGCGCAAGCGGCCTTCCACTCTGCGCTTGAGCCCTCGCTGCTCGATGCGCAGGGTGCTGCCGCTGGTCTTGCTCCAGTCCTCCAGCAGCTCCAGGCAAGAGTGGTCGATGTAGTTGAGGTTGCTCAGCGGTACATGCAAGGTGCTCCCGGCCGGTACGCTATCGAGCACCTGGGTCAGCGCAGGAACCTTGAGGAACGTCGCCGCCCCGCTCAGGCGCAGCTCCATATGGCCCTGTGTCTTAAGCTGAACGAGGCTGATCTTCAGGCGCGCCGCCTTGAATGCCAGCTTCAACAGGGTAAGCGCGAAGCCCAACAGCACCCCGGTCAACAGGTCGGTAAAGATGATTGCCATGGCTGTGGCCACATAGGTGAACATCGGCATTCGGCCGTAGCGACGCAGGCCTCGCAGAGCTTTGAAATCGACCAGCTTGATACCCGTGTACACCAATACGCCAGCCAGACTGGCCACGGGGATTTGCTGCAGCACACTGCTCAGAACCACCACGAATGCCAACAGCCACACGCCATGCAGGATGGCCGAAGCGCGGCTTTGCGCACCGGCCTGCACATTGGCAGAACTGCGCACGATCACGCCGGTCATCGGCAAGGCACCCAGCAGCCCGCAGAGCATATTGCCAACCCCCTGCGCCGAAAGCTCGCGATCGAAGTCCGAACGCTGACCACTGTGCATGCGATCGACGGCTGCTGCCGACAGCAGCGTCTCGGCACTGGCGATGAAGGCCAGGGCGAAGGCTGCGACCAGCAGGGTCGGGTCAGCCAGTTTCATCAGGTCATCAGGGCGGATCCAGTCGATGGCTTCGGACAGGTCTGCCGGCACTTGCACCCGGTTGACCGGCAGCGCCAGCCACATCGCGATGGCGGTCATCGTCGCCACGCCCAGCAAAGCACCAGGCACGAAGCGTAACTTCTGAGGCCGCATCCGCTCCCACGCCCACATGATCAAGATGGTACCCAACCCCAGCGCACCGGCCATCCACCCGGAACCTGCAGCTTCAAGCGGCAATGCAGCGCTCAGCGTGGCGGGAAATTCCAAGAGGTTTTGCAGACCTGAAGGCTGAGGCGCTGTGTCGAACATCACATGCACTTGTGAGAGCACGATCAGTACGCCGATGCCGGCCAGCATGCCGTATACCACTGCCGGAGCGGTGACCCGGAACCAGCACCCCAAGCGCAAACGCCCCGCCAGCAACTGCAATACACCGGCGAGCAATAGTATCGGCCCGAGCATGGCCATACCGTGCTGGCGCACCAACTCGAACACCAGCACCGCCAGGCCTGCTGCCGGGCCACTGACCTGAAGCGGCGAACCTGCCAGAAAGCCCACTACGATACCGCCGATGATGCCGGTGATCAGGCCCTTGGCCGGCGGCATGCCAGAGGCGATCGCAATACCCATGCACAACGGCAGGGCGACCAGAAAGACCACCACCGACGCCAACAACTCACGCGGCAGGGCCGCTTTCAACTGTGTAATGTTCACCCTGTTTCTCCTTTCTCTGTCGCACGGCCATCCCGCTGGCCGTGGGCACGGTTGATCCCTGACGCGCACGCAGGCGCAGGCCGCCAGCGTGATCGCCGGCAGAGCAGTCAAGGCATTTGCAAGGCAGCCGAAGGCCGCGCCACACCCATGACGGGTGCAGCCGGCTATTCAAGGTTCAGCTGTGGATGGGTCGCTTAGTAGCGGCCTCTCGGCGTGGCGCAGGGGATCGATTCACCGGCAGTCAACGGCATGAAGCTGTCGCTGGCAGCGTCGTAGGCTTCGATCTTGCTGGTCTCGATGTCGTACACCCAACCATGGATGTACAGCTCACCGGCTGCCAGGCGCGAGGCAACCGACGGGTGGGTGCGCAGGTGATGCAACTGGGCGATCACGTTTTCCTTGGTCAGCACCTGCATGGTTTCGTGCTCACTGCCGCACGAGCAGTTGTTTTCCACCACGGTGCGGGCCACTTCGGCGTGGCGCAACCAGGCGGAGACGGTTGGCATCTTGGCCAACGACTGCGGGTTGAGCACTGCGCGCATGGCACCACAGTCCGAGTGCCCGCAAATGATGATGTGGTGCACTTTGAGCGCAGACACAGCGTACTCGATGGCGCTGGAAACGCCGCCGTTCATCTGCCCATAGGGCGGTACCACGTTACCGACGTTACGCGTCACGAACAAATCGCCTGGCGAGCTTTGAGTGATCAATTCGGGGACGATGCGCGAGTCGGCACAGGTGATGAACATGGCGCGCGGGGTTTGCGCAGTGGCAAGCTTCTTGAACAGCTCTTGCTGTTCGGGGAACACGTCATGGTGAAAACGCAGGAAGCCGTCGACGATGTGCTTCAGAGCGGCATCGGCGCTCTCCGCGGGGGCTTGCGGAACGACCTTGGATGGGTCCTTGACGGGCATGATTCATCCTCTTGGCGGTGTGTAGGTAAATCCATTTTACCGGTGAAAGATTCTGGCTATGCGCAGATTTAGATGACACGCACGAGCGATAAATCACAGTCTGCTTTGGCTGGATTCCTACGCTAGCGGGGAAAACTTAACTGAAACTTAATTCGAGGGCTCTAGAACGGGCGTTCCAGATCGAAAAGGGGGGAACTGAATAATAGCAAAAAAGCATCAACTGCCAAGAGGGATTACCCAGATTATTTGGTTGCATGAGCCCCATTCGGGGGTGGCACCTTACGGCTGACCCGCTCAGAACAGAGCCATCTGCCCACCAGGTGGACAGAATGCCGAACAATCCAGCGTTTGCGTTTCCCGCCCCGCAAAGTCCAAGCGCTTCATGGCTTTGGCAAAGCGCTGAGCGAGCAACTCGGCAAACACGCCCTCACCGCGCATCCGCGCACCGAACCTGCTGTCGTACAGTTCACCGCCACGGCTCTGACGGATCAGGCTCAGTACATGGTTGGCCCGTTGCGGGTAATGTTCCTGCAGCCACTGCTCGAACAAAGGTGCCACCTCCAGTGGCAAGCGCAGCATCATGTACGCCGCGCTTTGTGCGCCAGCCTCCTTGGCCGCCTCAAGAAGGCGCTCCAGTTCACTGTCGTTGACCATCGGTATCATCGGTGAACACAGCACCCCCACCGGCACCCCGGCACCGCGCAGCACGCGGATGGCTCGCAGTCGGGCCTTTGGTGAGGCCGCGCGCGGCTCCAGCACACGTTTCAGGTCGTCATCCAGTGTGGTCAGGCTGATCATCACCCTGGCCAGTCGCTGGCTGGCCAACTCAGCCAACAGGTCAAGGTCGCGGAGCACCAGCGAACCTTTGGTCACAATGGTCACCGGATGACGAAAACGCAGCAGCACTTCGAGCAGCCGCCGGGTCAACTGCTGCTCGCGTTCGATCGGCTGGTAGGGGTCGGTGTTGGAGCCCAGGTTGATGGGCGCGCAGACATACCCTGGCTTGCTCAATTGCTGCGCAAGCACCTCAGCTGCATTAGTCTTGGCAATCAGCTTGGTCTCGAAATCCAGGCCGGGCGACAGGTCCCAATAGGCGTGGGAGGGGCGGGCGTAACAATAGATACAACCGTGTTCGCAACCGCGGTAAGGGTTGATGGAGCGGTCGAAGGGCAAGTCGGGGGAGGTGTTGCGGCTGATGACCGATTTGGCGAGCTCGACCCGGACTTGCGTACCCTGGGTCAGCGGCACTTCCTGGTACCAGCCATCATCCTCGGCCACGCTACGGCTTGGGGCAAAGCGATTGTCGGGGTTGTGCGAGGTGCCACGACCCTTTTGCGCTGCTGGAGTACTCATCGCCTCATCCTTTACTGTATGCATACACAGTATCGAAGTTGGCGTGAGTGCTCCAGCACCTCTGGTCAGAGCGCTGCGGTACAACCCTATTCGGTAGGCTTCTTCAGCTTGGGATTAGGGAAGAACTGCACGGTCTGGACCTTGGCCGGTGCAGCTTTTGGTGCCAGGTGATTGACCCGCGTGCCCAGCTCCTTGGGAATTGAAAGGCCCTGCTCATTAAGGGTATCGGTGAAGCCACAGGCCACGCACTCACGGTGCGGTACGTCGTCTTCGTTCCACATCATCAGCTTGTCCGGCTCGCTGCACGCCGGGCACACCGCCCCGGCGATGAAGCGCTTCTTGGTCTTGTTCACAACCACCTCACTCATGCCGCAGCGGCTTCGGTCAAGCCACTGTGGCGCAGCAACGCATCGATGGAAGGCTCACGGCCCCGGAAGTCGACGAACAGCTCCATGGGTGCGCGCGAGCCGCCGCGAGCCAGGATCGCTTCGCGGAACGCTCGGCCGGTATCGGCATTGAGCACACCCTCTTCCTCGAAGCGCGAAAACGCATCGGCCGACAGCACTTCAGCCCACTTGTAGCTGTAGTAGCCCGCCGCGTAACCACCAGCGAAGATATGCGCGAAACTGTTGGGGAACCGGTTGTACGCTGGCGGGCGCATCACCGAAACCTCATCACGGACCCCTTCGAGCACCTGCAGCACACTGCGGCCGTCGCCATGGCTGGCGTGCAGTTCGAAGTCGAACAGCGAGAACTCCAGCTGCCGCACCATCATCATGCCGGATTGGAAGTTCTTCGCCGCCAGCATCTTGTCGAGCAGGTCCTGGGGCAGGGGTGCACCGGTTTCATAGTGGCCGGAGATCAGCGCCAGCCCTTCTGGCTCCCAGCACCAGTTTTCCATGAACTGGCTCGGCAACTCTACCGCATCCCAGGCCACGCCGTTGATGCCGGACACCCCAGCATGTTCGATACGGGTCAGCATATGATGCAGGCCATGGCCGAACTCGTGGAACAGGGTGGTGACCTCATCATGGGTCAGCAATGCAGGCTTGCCAGGGCTGGCCGGGGTGAAGTTGCACACAAGGTTAGCCACCGGGCTTTGCAGCGCGCCAGCCGCCGTGCGGCGACGGTCACGGGCACCGTCCATCCACGCCCCCCCGCGTTTGTTGGCGCGGGCGTAGAGGTCGAAGAAGAAGCGGCCCACGTGCTGGCCGTTTTCTTTGATTTCGAACAGGCGCACATCGGGGTGCCAGGTGTCGAAGCCTTTGAGTTCGGTGATTTCGATGCCGTACAGGCGCTGGACGATGCTGAAGAGGCCGCTGAGTACCTTGTCGATCGGGAAGTAGGCGCGCAGAGCTTCCTGGGACACACTGTAACGCTGCTCACGAAGCTTTTCGCCAAAGTACCCGGCATCCCAACTGGCCAGCTCCGGGCAACCCTGCTCGGCGGCGTAGGCCTTGAGCTGCTCCAGGTCCTGAGCGGCGAACGGCTTGGAACGCTTGGCCAAGTCCCGCAGGAAGCTCAGCACCTGATCGCTGGACTCGGCCATCTTGGTCGCCAGGCTAAGCTCGGCGTAGTTTTGGTAGCCCAGCAGCTCGGCCAGTTCCTGGCGCAAGTCGAGGATCTGCTGCATTACCGGGCCATTGTCGAACTGCCCAGCATTAGGCCCCTGGTCAGACGCACGGGTGCAGTACGCAGCGTACAGTTCTTCACGCAGGGCGCGGTCGCTGGCGTAGGTCATCACCGCGTAGTAGCTGGGGAATTCCAAGGTAATCAGCCAGCCATCTAGCCCCTTGGCCTGTGCCGCAGCGGCCATCTGCGCCTTGGCCGAGTCGGTCAGCCCGGCCAGCGCGGCCTCGTCGGTAATGTGCTTGGTCCAGGCCTGAGTGGCATCGAGCAGTTGGTTGGAAAAACGGCTGCCCAGCTCGCTGAGCTTGCTCTGCACCTGGGCATAGCGCTGCTGCTTGTCGGCCGGCAAGTCGATGCCCGACAGGCGGAAGTCTCGCAGGGCGTGGTCGAGGATGGTCTTCTGCGCCACGTCGAAATTTGCTGCTTCAGGGCTGTTGGCCAAAGCCTGATAGGCGTCGAACAGCGCGCGGTTCTGGCCCAGTTCGGTAGAGTAGGCGCTCAGCGCTGGCAGACAGGACTCGTACGCCTCGCGCAATTGGGCGCTGTTGCACACCGCATTGAGGTGGCTGACCGGGCTCCAGGCAGCGCCCAGGCGGTCGTTCAGTTCGTCCATGGCCAGTACCAGGCCAGTCCAGCTAGGGTTATTGCCCTGCTGTTCGAGGATCTGGGCAATGGCTTTTCGGTTGTCGGCCAGGATCGCTTCGATCGCCGGCAACACGTGTTCGGCACGGATTTGCGAGAAGGGCGGCAGATCGTAGGACTGCAGAAGTGGGTTGTTCGCACTCACGGTTCGGATACCTTGGCAGAAGAAACACTACCCCATCTTAATTACAATCGACGCCGACCGCAGCAAGCAGCCTGCCTATCGGCACAGATGAGAGACGCTATCATGGCCATCCGCAGCTTCCAGCAACACACTCCGAAAGTGGGACCCAGGGCATTCGTCGACCGTTCGGCGGTGGTTCTGGGCGATGTGGAAATCGGCGAGGACAGCTCTGTCTGGCCGCTGGCGGTGATCCGTGGCGACATGCACCGCATCCGCATTGGCGCGCGCACCAGCGTGCAGGACGCCAGCGTGCTGCACATCACCCATGCAGGGCCGTTCAACCCTGACGGGTTCCCGCTGATCATCGGTGACGAGGTCACCATCGGCCATAAGGTCATGCTGCATGGCTGCACGTTGGGCAACCGCATCCTGGTCGGCATGGGCAGCACCATAATGGATGGCGCCATCGTCGAAGACGAAGTAATCATCGGCGCCGGTAGCCTGGTACCGCCCGGCAAGCGTCTGGTCAGCGGCTACCTGTACATGGGCAGCCCCGCCAAGCAGGTCAGGCTGCTGAGCGATCAGGAGCGCGCCTTCTTCCCCTACAGCGCCGGCAACTACGTCAAGCTCAAGGACCAGCACCTGGCCGAAGGCTACGACCAACCGGAATGAACCCGACTCACGAGACGAACATGCACCAGCAGAACATCCTTTTCGACCTCGACGGCACGTTGACCGACCCGCGTTTGGGCATCACCCGCTCGATTCAGTATGCCTTGGCCAAACTTGGCATCGACGAACCCGACCTCACGCGACTGGAACACTTCATTGGCCCGCCACTGCTACAAGCCTTCATGCAGTTCTACGGCTTCGATGAAGCCAAGGCCTGGGAAGCGGTGAATTTCTATCGCGAGCGTTTCAGTGTAACCGGGCTTTACGAAAACCTCGTGTTCGAAGGGGTGCCAGCACTGCTCGAAGACCTGACGGGGCAGGGCAGAACGCTGTACATCGCGACTTCAAAACCCTGGAAGTTCGCCCGGGAAATTGCCAGGCACTTTGCCTTCGACCACCATTTCAAGATGATCTATGGCAGCGAGCTCGATGGCACCCGCACCAACAAGGTCGAGCTGATTCGCCACATTCTGGACGAAGAACGGTTGGACCCTACCCAGACGCTGATGATCGGGGACCGCAAACATGACCTGATCGGTGCCCGCAGCAACGGCCTCCAGTCGGTGGCCGTGGGCTATGGGTTCGGCAGCCAGGCAGAACTCGCCGCCGAGGCGCCAGCCTTCCACTTCGCCACACTGGCCGAACTGCACCAGGCTTTGACTCGGCCCTGATGACTGTGGGGCTGTGATGCAGCCCCAGAATCCTGGGTTCACATCAAACGCTGTAACGCCGCCTTCCTGTCTGCTGCGGGCAAATGCCCAAGCTCCTCGACCCGTCGATAAAATTGCGGCCAATCCCCACCCACCTCATGAAATAGCCGCTCGAACGCGGGCACCCACTGATCATAAAGTCCAAACGGCAATAATTTGGCATTGCTCAACGGCCCATAGATCCACGCGTCGTACCGCTTATCGCCGCCCCACTGGCTGTCGCGCACCTGCTTGTACTGGGCCCGTAAACGCTCGAACTCGGCCTGCTTGGCCACACGCTTGTGCGCATCGTCCAGGGGCGCTGCGTAGATTGCCTGCAACCGCTCGCGGCTGGCCAGCACCAGCCGGGTAAACTGCTCACGCTGCTGCGACTGCGCCGTGCCAAGCGGCGCCAACCCGCGCGCTGCGCGCCATTGCCGCGAGCCCTCACGTTCCACAAATGTGGCAAACGACTCGTTGAATGCCGTGTCGTCCTGCACATAAAAGCGCTGGTGGGCCAGTTCATGGAAGATCAGCGTAGCAAGCCGTTCATCCCCCCAAGCGACCATCGACGACAGAATCGGGTCATCGAACCAGCCCAGGGTCGAGTAGGCTTCAACCCCGCTCACGTATACGTCCAGGCCCTGCTGGCGCATTAGCGCCGCCTCTCCGCGTGCGGCCCCTTGGCGGTAATAACCGCGGTAAGCGACGCAACCGGCGATGGGAAAACAATGCGTCACCGGTTGCAGCGACAGTTCCGGGGTGGCGAATACGTTCCATACGACGTATGGGCGCTGTAGGTCGGCATAAAGCCGATAGCTACGGTTATCTGGCAGTTTCAACCGCTCGCTGGCAAATGCCCGGGCCTGTTCGGCATGAGCCAGACGTGCTCGCAAGCGAGGGCTGCTGGCCGGGTCAGCTATCACCTGCTCCACAGGCTGACGCGCCCGCAGTAACTGCCACTGGCCTTGTGCGAGCTGACTGTAGTAACCCAAGCTGGAGCAACCGCTTAGCAGAAAAGCCCCCAGCAGAGGAACCAAACAGCTGAAAAAGCGGTCGAGTGGCCCGGGGCCTGAGCGCTTGAAAAGAACAGAGAAATGCATCTGAGGTTATCCAACTCGCTCAAGGCCAATGCGCTCCAAGACTATCTCGCCAAGGGGGAGTTTCGCCATGCGTGCTCTACTGCTCACCGCCCCACTGCTGCTGATTAGCGCTTGCTCGACACTGCCGGACCCGGACCCTAACCTCGCCTGGGTCGACCTTACCCCATACGGCGAAACGTCCCTCGACGCAGCGCAGGTTGACCAGCGCGATTGGGCCGACAGCCGCTATTTCGAGGTCCAACCCGGCAGCCACGAGCTGACCGTGCGTTACCAGTTTCCAGTAGCGCCGAGCAATATCGGCCCGGTCGAGGAGCCTTTGTGGCGTGATTGCCAGGTCAAACTGACGTTCAAGGATTTCAGTGCAGGCCAGCGCTACCAGTTACAAGCCGGCAGCATTGGCTTTCGCCCCTGGATCAAGCTCTATGACCACCAGAAGAAACTGGTGAGCCAAGGCCTGCCAGCCGGTTGCCAACGCACCTGAAGTGCACGAACGGCGCTATGCTTGTAACTGAGTATTGCCAGTGGAGTGTTGCCATGCGCCAGCCCATGATGCTGATTGCCCTGACTGCATTGGGAGCCTGCGCCAGCCCCTTGCCGCCGGCCGATCCCAAGCAGGCCTGGATCGAGCTCTATACCATGACACCCGGCCGAGTCATCATGGCCGACCGCCTCGACGGCCAACGCCTTGACGATGGCCGCTTCTTTCAGGTGTCGCCTGGCAAGCATGAACTGGTTGTGCGCTTCGATTACGAGATATACGCCGGTGGCACGATGACCCAACCCAGGGATCGGACGTGCTATCTGACTGTGCGTTATGACGACTTCAAGGCCGGCCAGCGTTATCGCCTCGAAGCCCGCGCACCGGTAATGGAGCCGCAGGTGCTGCTGTACGATGCTAGCCGCAAGGTATTGGTCAACGAACCGAGCGACGTATTCTGCATTCCATAAAAACTGGGGCCGCGTTGCGGCCCCAGCTATTTATCGATCATTTTTCTGATAAATGATCTTTTTCGTACCGCCCTGGCAAGTGCCAACGATCATGTTCGGATCCTTGACCTCGCTGTTGGGTACGATCTCCAGGGTGTAGGACGTCACGCCCTGGGCCTGGATCTTGGCTTCGATTTCGTTCTTGAGTTCTTCGCACGGTTTTACCGCCGCCAATGCAGAAGTGGCCAAAAGCGAAGCCAATAGGGCGATTGCTACGCGAATCATGGAACAGCTCCTGGAAAGGCAGCTGCGCTGCCGACGCTGTTTAGACTACAGCAAAGCGTCCCTGTTTCGCCGCTTCATGCCAGTGTGAACAGCCTGATGTGCAGCGTCACCGAGTAGCATGCATCACCCGGGCCTTATCCAACCAATGAAGCATCCAGGCTGATGTCGGCGTTCAGCACCTTGGACACCGGGCAACCCGCTTTGGCCTTGTTGGCAATTTCAAGGAACTGCTCCTGACTTGCCCCAGGTACCTTGGCCTTGAGAATCAGGTGAACGGCTGTAATGGCAAAGCCGTCTGACTGCTTGTCCAGGGTGACTTCGGCAATGGTATCGATACGCTCTGGGGTAAAGCCCGCTTCACCCAGCATCATCGACAGCGCCATCGAGAAGCAGCCTGCATGGGCCGCGCCGATGAGCTCTTCCGGGTTGGTGCCGGGCGACCCTTCGAAGCGGGTGTTGAATCCATACGGGTTCTGCTTGAGCGCCCCACTTTCGGTAGAAAGCAGGCCTTTGCCATCCTTCAGGCCACCTTGCCAAATCGCCGATGCTGTCTTTTTCATGATGCCTCCGGTTTCAAGGGTTATGTACCTACATCTACGAGGGTGCTGCCCGGCTGCAAGTTCAGCGCAATTGCCCAGCGAGCATTGATTCTGTCGAATCTGCCCATACAGAGTTCTTAGGGCCTTCGGGCCAACCACTATTGCGGAGGCTCCGATGGCGCAGTTGCGTGACCTGAAAATTTCAACCCTCGACCTGGTGCCAGTGCGCGCCGACCAAGGCCCGGCGCAAGCACTGCGCAATTCTCTGGACCTTGCCCGCCATGTTGAAAAGTTCGGCTACAACCGTTTCTGGGTAGCCGAACATCACAACATGGACGGCATCGCCAGTTCGGCCACTTCGGTTTTGCTTGGCTACTTGGCAGGCGGCACATCGACCATTCGCGTCGGTTCAGGCGGGATCATGCTGCCCAACCACGCGCCGCTTGTAATCGCCGAACAGTTCGGTACCTTGGCCAGCCTGTATCCAGGGCGGATCGACCTTGGCCTGGGCCGCGCGCCGGGTTCCGATCAGATGACCGCCTACGCCCTGCGCCGTGACCGCGCAGGAAGCGCCGACGACTTCCCCGATGACGTCGAGGAACTGTCACGCTATCTGGGCCCGCGTACCGATGATCAGAAAGTGATCGCTGTACCAGGGCATGACACCGAGGTGCCCATGTGGCTGCTCGGCTCCAGCCTGTTCAGCGCACAACTGGCCGGCATGCGCGGCATGCCCTACGCCTTCGCCTCGCACTTCGCGCCACGCTACATGCATGAGGCGATCCGCATTTATCGCGACCACTTCAAACCATCGACAACGCTGGCCAAGCCTTATGTGATGCTGGGCATTCCTATGGTAGTGGCGCAGACTGACGAGAAGGCAGAACACCTGGCTACCTCGGTGTACCAACGCATCCTGGCGTTGATCCGTGGCCAGAGCCTGATGCAAAAGCCGCCTGTGCCGAGCATGGATGGCCTGTGGCTGCCCCATGAACGCGATGCCGTGGGGAGCTTCCTGGGCCTTGCGATGATCGGCAGCCCGCAGAAGGTCAGAGCCAAGGTGGAGGTACTGCTAGAGCAGACGGGCGCGGACGAGCTGATCTTCACCTGTGATCTGTACGA
>NZ_JAFGYW010000217.1:0-502 GCF_017491595.1 Pseudomonas sp. 51_B | reverse complement strand
CTCAAGGTGCTGCGCACAAGGTGAAGAGCCTGGTCGATGAAGAGGGGAATGATCGCTTGAAGCTGCGCGTATTTGTTACGGGCGGCGGTTGTTCAGGGTTTCAATACGGTTTCACCTTCGATGAAGACGTGGCCGATGACGACACCATCGTCGAGCGCGAAGGCGTGAGCCTGGTGGTCGATCCGATGAGCTTCCAGTACCTGGCCGGTGCCGAGGTGGATTATCAGGAAGGTCTGGAAGGTTCGCGCTTCGTGATCAAGAACCCGAATGCCACCACGACTTGTGGTTGCGGTTCGTCGTTCTCGATCTGATCGCGCTTCACCGCACACAAAAAAACGCCGCAGAGCCTTTCGGTTCTGCGGCGTTTTTGTATCTGAAGTTTAGGCCGGGTAGATGGCGCCAAGTACGCGCAGGCCGCGAGCGCCGGTGACGCTTGGCCGATTGGCGGCGATGCCTTCGAGGCAGCAATGAGCCAGCCAGGCAAAGGCCATGGCTTCTACCC
>NZ_JAFGYW010000216.1:0-502 GCF_017491595.1 Pseudomonas sp. 51_B | reverse complement strand
CTCCCGGCCGATCGTGAAGCACAGCTTCATGATCAAGCACGCTTCGGAAATCCCGGAAGTCATGAAGAAGGCCTTCTACCTGGCGCAATCCGGTCGTCCGGGCCCGGTCGTGGTTGACATCCCGAAAGACATGACCAACCCGGCCGAAAAGTTCGAATACGTTTTTCCGAAAAAAGCCAAGCTGCGCTCCTACAGCCCGGCCGTTCGCGGTCACTCCGGGCAGATCCGCAAAGCAGCGGAAATGTTGTTGGCGGCCAAGCGCCCGGTGCTGTACTCCGGCGGCGGCGTGATTCTCGGCAATGGCTCCGCGCAACTGACCGAACTGGCAAAAATGCTCAACCTGCCGGTGACCAACACCTTGATGGGTCTGGGCGCATTCCCTGGCACTGACCGTCAGTTCATCGGCATGCTGGGTATGCACGGCAGCTATACCGCGAACCTGGCGATGCACCATGCCGACGTGATTCTCGCAGTGGGCGCCCGCTTCGACGATCGGGTGATC
>NZ_JAFGYW010000215.1:0-502 GCF_017491595.1 Pseudomonas sp. 51_B | reverse complement strand
CCAATGTGCTGAACATGGGGCGGGCGACGGTGTACAAGCATTTGAAGGAATTGAAGGGCTGAATTCTGCGGTGACTCGTCCGGCCAGATCGCTGGCAAGCCAGCTCCCACAGTAATTGCGTCACACACAAAATTTATGGCGACCGCTGAACCTGTGGGAGCTGGCTTGCCAGCGATGGGCCAGATAAAACAACCAATTTTCTCAAGGCATAAAAAAGGCCTGCATCTCTGCAGGCCTTCTTCTTACAGCGAAGGAATCAACCGCGACGACGCAGTGCGTCAATACGCTCTTCCAGCGGCGGGTGGCTCATGAACATGCGGGCGAAGCCCTGTTTGATGCCACCGTTGATGCCGAAGGCGTTCAGGGTGTCGGGCATGTGCACCGGCAGGCCCTGTTCGGCACGCAGGCGTTGCAGAGCGCCAATCATCGCGCTGGTACCGGCCAGGCGGGCGCCGGCTTCGTCGGCACGAAATTCGCGCTTGCGCGAGAACCACATGACGAT
>NZ_JAFGYW010000214.1:0-503 GCF_017491595.1 Pseudomonas sp. 51_B | reverse complement strand
CTGTACAAGCACGCGCTCGAAGGCTTCACCGGCAACAAGGGCACGATGCCGCCGCGCGGCGGCAACCCGAGCCTGAAGGACAACGAAGTCGAAGCCGCCGTCGACTTCATGGTCGCCAAGGCGCACTGACCGCGTTCGCGCGGGCGCCGCGCGCGGCCGCCCGCGCGAATTCCCCCAAGTGACCCCCATGAAAGCACTGTTCCGGATCCTGCTCATCGCGTTCTTCGTCGTCGCGGCCCGCCCGAGCGCCGCGTCGATTTACGAGCAGTAACTGCCGCCCGAACTCTTCAGCCAGCCCGATCTGTGCAAATGGACCGATTGCGCGTCCGTGCTGCCGGGCGCGAACGCGTTCTCCGCGCGCAAGGGCAGCCCGCCTTACGTCGAGGCGTACGCGGACGACGGCCACGCGCGCGCGCTCAAGGGCTACGTGTTCCTGTCGACCGACATCGCCGACATTCAGGGCTATTCGGGCAAGCCGATCGTCACGCTGATCGGGATGGACA
>NZ_JAFGYW010000213.1:0-503 GCF_017491595.1 Pseudomonas sp. 51_B | reverse complement strand
GTTGGAGACCTTGCCACCCGGCACGCGCTTGATCGTGACCGAGAAGCTGTACGGCACCGACGGCGAGCTGGAGATGGTGTAGGAGCGCATGATCGGCTGGCCTTCGATTTCCAGCTCCAGCGTGACGAACTGCCCCGGCTTGAAGAAGAACAGGATCGGCTGGTCGGCCATAAAGCAGAAGGTGCGCACATCCCAGGTTTCCTGGATGACTTTGACGCAACGGACACTGTGTCGGCCATTGGCCCAGGTCTGGGTGGTGACCGGATTCAGGAAGCTGTTGGACATGCTGTTCTCCACGGCCGACTGTCGGCCTCTTGTCGGCGATTCTGCGTATAGCGCAGACCGCGCGTTTACCTATCCGCGACATTGACATACTTATCGCGACCAGCCCTTGAACACCGGGGCTTGCGCGTCGGGAACAGATTGCGCCATGTCGCGCATGGATAAGGTTCCCCCCAGCGCCGGCCCCACACTCGCCCCAACACAAGACGACTTCTTTACAC
>NZ_JAFGYW010000212.1:0-503 GCF_017491595.1 Pseudomonas sp. 51_B | reverse complement strand
GTCAAAAAGGGCGTCCGCTATGTCGTCACGTCCCTCAATTCGTTTACCTGGCAGCCATATTGTGATCTTCCGGAATGCTTCGCAGGCTGGATGGCCCGCGCCGACACGGCATCTGGCGAAGTGTTCGAGCCGCGCACCGTAGTCGACCGCATCGATATCGCCTCCGACACCGGTATCTGTCTACCTTTCGTGATGGACTTACAGGAAGGTCGCATGATCTGGGCCGATCTGGGGCTGACTTCATCGCCCCGCTGGAACAACGTTGACAACAACCTCAGCGGAGTTTCGTTGATGCTGCGCGCCCTGGTGCATACACCAAGGCCGGACCTGCACACGCTTTTCGATTTACATGTGCGGGCACGAGGCGAACGAGTGGCCTCTGCTGAGCAGGCGCAGAGGGTGTTCGCACCTGAACAAGGGCTGACTCCGTTCGATACGGATCTGATTCGGTCTGAATATCTTTGATATCTGCGAAGGCATTGGCTCACTTTCAAAAGGACAAC
>NZ_JAFGYW010000211.1:0-504 GCF_017491595.1 Pseudomonas sp. 51_B | reverse complement strand
CCTGGTATTGATCGGGCGTCATGCCCTGCATCGCGAGCATCTGCGTATAGCGCTCGGCGTCGAACGAGCCGTCCGCCTTTTTCAGCGACGCGATCACCGGATCGCTCAGCAGCGTCTGGCGCACCGCGCCATCCGACGCGCTCAGATGCAGACGCTGCGTCTCGTCGGCGAGCGCGCGCTGCTGAATCAGCCCGTCGAGAAGCTGCTGACGGCGCTCCGGCGTGTCGAACGCTTTCGCGTCGAACTGCGCGCCCAGCACCTGGCGCGCCTGAGCGACCGGCTGGCGCAGCGTGCCGTCGAATTCGGCGCGCGTGATCTTGTGCCCGTTGACGGCCGCGACGTTCGCGCTTTCATCGAAGAACCCACGGAAACCCTGAATGCCGACGATCCCAAGCCCCGGCAGCACGATCAGGAGCAGGAAGAACATCATCAGGCGCTGGTGATTGCGAAAGAAATCGAGCATGCGTGACGGCGTGAGCTGGACAAAACGCCCGATATTACAAC
>NZ_JAFGYW010000210.1:0-504 GCF_017491595.1 Pseudomonas sp. 51_B | reverse complement strand
GGTTCTGTTGTGATTATTCGAGGCGGGCCAGGCGTTCTTCCAGCGCTGCGATCCGCGCTTCCAGTTCCTCGATACGCTCCAGGGAAACGCCAGCGCTCGAGCGCTCCCCAGGATTCTGCCGCGCCGCCAATATCGCCTCAATATCCGCCGGATCGCCCAAGGCATGGGTGTAGCGATCCTCACGCTGCCCGGCCTGACGCGGAATCAATACCGCCAGTCCGCGTGCAATCAGGCGTTCAAGCTGATGCACGACCTGCTCGGCGTCGTCGAAGTCGTGCATGCGCCCGCTGCGGGTCAGCAGTTCGTTGACGGTCTGCGGACCGCGCAGAAACATCAGACCCGTCAGAATCACCTGTGCCGGCACCAGTTCCAGCGCCTTGTCGACCTTGTGCTCCCAGCGGTCGGCACGGCTGCCCATCACCAGCCGGGTAAAACCACGCCCCTCCAGCGCCCGCAGGCTCTGGCCGACCTGGCCCTGATTGAGGTTCATCACCGGCTCGCGGC
>NZ_JAFGYW010000208.1:0-505 GCF_017491595.1 Pseudomonas sp. 51_B | reverse complement strand
GACGGCCCTTCAAGCGTAACGTCTGGACGGTGCCGCACCTGATGCAGGAACTGGAAAAAGACCCCACTCACCACATCAAAAAATACCGCGCGGTGTTTGCCCAAGGTCGAGGTGTGGCGTGGCCGAAAGCGGGCACGTTCAATGAGCAGCGGGCGATACAGGTCACGACGGCCGAGCAGTGGGCGCGGGAAAATCTTGCGAACGAGTGAAAGCAGATTTTGCGCAGCGGGGCGTTGTGGGCGCTTTATACTCCCGCAAGCACCAGCTCCGCTGCCCGCTCACCAATAACGACACACGGCGCCATCGTGTTGCCAACGGTAATGCGCGGCATGATCGAGGCATCTGCAACGCGCAGCCCATCGATCCCGTACACGCGCAATTGGTGGTCAACCACCGACAGCGCATCGCGGCCCATTTTTGCCGTACACGACAGGTGCCAGTAGGTCATCGCCGAGTTGCGGATGAACTGTTCCATAGCGCGACGCTCTCTGGGACCGGGCACGAC
>NZ_JAFGYW010000020.1:0-82390 GCF_017491595.1 Pseudomonas sp. 51_B | reverse complement strand
CTCCCGCCCTACCCTGATCAATGCAGCCGCTTACGGCACACCAACTGAGCCAGCTTGGCGGTGTCTGGCCGCTCGACGATGCCGCGCTCGGTAACAATCACATCGATCAAATCAGCCGGCGTCACGTCAAAAACCGGGTTGAACGCCTCGACCTGCGGCGCCACACGGGTGCCGGCGTAATCCAGCAACTCGTCCGCTTCGCGCTCTTCCAGTGGAATGTCTTCGCCGGTGGCCAGATTGAGATCGATACTGGTGCTCGGTGCCACCACCATGAAGCGTACGCCGTGGTGCATGGCGCTGACGGCCAGCTGGTAAGTACCGATCTTGCTGGCCACATCGCCGTTGGCAGCAACGCAATCGGCCCCTACCACCACCCAGGTGATGCCCTTGGTCTTCATCAGATGTGCCAGCGCCGAATCGGCGCACAGGGTGACCGGGATGCCTTCGTGGGCCAACTCCCAGGCGGTCAGGCGCGAGCCTTGTAGCCACGGGCGGGTTTCGCCGGCATACACCCGCTCCACCATGCCTTCGAGATACCCGGCGCGGATCACCCCCAGGGCCGTGCCGATACCGCCGCTGGCCAGGGCCCCAGCGTTGCCGTAGGTCAGCAGGGTCTGGGCGTTGCCTTGGTGGCGACGGATCAGCTCGGTGCCGAGTTGGGCCATGGTCAGGTTGGCTTCGCGGTCGCTTTCATGGATTGCGATCGCCTCGGCTTCCAAGGCGGCCAGCACGCTCTGCTCGCCACGCACGCGCTGCAAACGCTCGCGCATGCGGTTCAGCGCCCAGAACAGGTTGGCCGCGGTGGGACGGGCTTCGGCCAAGGTGAGGAAGTCTTCTTCCAGGTCCATCTCCCAATCCCCACCCTGGGCCAGGCGCTCCTCCAGGGCCAGCACCAGGCCGTAAGCCGCGGCAATGCCTATGGCTGCGGCGCCGCGCACCGCCATGTCGCGGATCGCCTGGGCCACCTGTGTAACCGTGTCGCAGGTCAGCCAACGCTCTTGCGACGGCAGCGCACGCTGGTCGAGCAGGTGCAGGGCGCCGCCTTGCCAGCGCATCCCGGTCACCTTCTCTGCTCCCAAAAGTCGCTCGCGCATCGCCTCTCCCCGTCGTTCAGATATCAAAAGCCGGCGATTATAGCGACCCTGGCCCGCAGACGCTCGGTTATACTGCGCCCCATTTGAAGTGCAAGTTCCAGAGGATTGTTCAATGAGCAACGTCGACCACGCCGAAATCGCTAAATTCGAAGCCCTGGCCCACCGCTGGTGGGACCGCGAGAGCGAGTTCAAGCCGCTGCACGACATCAACCCGCTGCGCGTCAACTGGATTGACGAGCGCGTGGGCCTTGCGGGCAAGAAAGTGCTGGACGTCGGCTGCGGCGGCGGCATCCTCAGCGAGGCAATGGCCTTGCGTGGTGCTCGCGTTACCGGTATCGACATGGGCGAGGCGCCGCTGGCTGTGGCCCAGCTGCACCAGCTGGAGTCGGGCGTCGAGGTCGAGTACCGGCAGATCACCGCTGAGGCGCTGGCCGAAGAAATGCCCGAGCAGTTCGATGTGGTCACCTGCCTTGAGATGCTCGAGCACGTACCCGACCCCTCTTCGGTCATCCGCGCGTGCTGTCGCATGGTCAAACCTGGTGGCCAGGTGTTCTTCTCGACCATCAACCGCAACCCCAAGGCCTACCTGCTGGCCATCGTCGGTGCCGAATACATCCTCAAGATGCTGCCGCGCGGCACCCACGACTTCAAGAAATTCATTCGCCCGTCCGAGCTTGGCGCCTGGAGCCGCAGCGCAGGCCTTGAGGTCAAGGACATCATCGGCCTGACCTACAACCCGCTGACCAAGCACTACAAGCTGAGCAGCGATGTAGACGTCAACTACATGATCCAGACCCTGCGCGAGGAATGAGCATGCGTTTGCGAGCAGTACTCTTCGACATGGACGGCACCCTGCTGGACACGGCGCCGGACTTCATCGCCATCTGCCAGGCCATGCTCGCCGAACGGGGGCTGCCGGCCATCGATGATCAGGCGATTCGCGACGTGATCTCCGGCGGCGCACGCGCCATGGTCGCAGCGACTTTTGCAATGAACCCGGAAGATGAAGGCTTCGAAGCCCTGCGCCTGGAATTCCTCGAGCGGTACCAGCGTGATTGCGCAGTGCACAGCAAGCTGTTCGACGGGATGGGCGAGCTGCTGGCCGACCTCGAGAAGGGCAAGCTGCTATGGGGCGTGGTCACCAACAAACCGGTGCGCTTCGCTGAGCCGATCATGCAGCAGTTGGGCCTGGCCGAGCGTTCGGCGCTGCTGATCTGCCCGGACCACGTGAAGAACAGCAAGCCCGACCCAGAGCCTCTGATTCTGGCCTGCAAAACCCTGAACCTGGACCCTGCCAGCGTGTTGTTCGTCGGCGACGACCTGCGCGACATCGAATCTGGCCGCGACGCTGGCACCCGCACGGCTGCGGTGCGCTACGGCTATATTCATCCAGACGACAACCCTAACCACTGGGGCGCCGATGTGGTGGTGGACCACCCATTGGAGTTGCGCAAGGTCATCGACAGCGCCCTGTGCGGCTGCTGAACTCCGGTCGATGCCCCGGCCCTGAACCCTGCGTGAGCGGGTTCACCCGCGAAAGCGTCAGGCCGGGCAATACCGCCGCCTGATCATGCACAGTCGCGGGTATACCTGCCCCCACAAGGGGCCAGGGACGCCCCGACGAATTCAAAGGACAGAACCATGTTCGATTACACCGCCCGCCCCGGCATGCTCGCCGGCCGCGTCATCCTGGTTACCGGTGCCGGCCGTGGCATTGGCGCCGCCGCCGCCAAGGCTTACGCCGCGCTGGGGGCCACTGTGCTGCTGCTAGGCAAGACCGAAGCCAACCTCAACGAGGTTTACGACCAGATCGAGGCTGCTGGCCACGCGCAGCCTGTGGTCATCCCGTTCAACTTGGAAACCGCCCTGCCCCATCAATACGATGAGCTGGCGGTGATGATCGAGGAGCAGTTCGGCCGGCTGGACGGGTTGCTCAACAATGCCTCGATCATCGGCCCACGTACGCCGCTGGAGCAACTTTCAGGCGAGAATTTCATGCGGGTGATGCATATCAATGTGGATGCCACCTTCATGCTCACCAGCACCCTGCTGCCACTGCTCAAATTGTCCGAAGACGCTTCTGTGGTGTTCACCTCCAGCAGTGTCGGGCGCAAGGGCCGGGCTTACTGGGGCGCCTACGGCGTTTCGAAATTCGCCACCGAGGGGCTGATGCAGACCCTGGCTGACGAACTGGAAGGTGTCGCCCCAGTGCGCGCCAACAGCATCAACCCAGGCGCCACACGCACCGCGATGCGGGCGCAGGCTTACCCTAGCGAAAATCCGCAGAACAACCCGTCGCCCGAAGAAATCATGCCGGTTTACCTGTACCTGATGGGGCCAGACAGCAAGGGCGTGAACGGGCAGGCTTTCAACGCGCAGTAAGTATTGCGTCGCCTGCACCGGACGCTTGGCGGGTAACTCCGCTCCCAAGGCCTATACCGCCGTAAAGGCTTGTGTATTTGCTGTAGGAGCGGGTTAACCCGCGAACAACGCAGGGTTTCAGCCAGCTGCCAGAGCCGGGCGCAGGCGCCCTTGCTGGCGCCCTTCGAGCTGCATGCAGCGTTCCAGGAACAGGTACATGCAGTCGTAGCTTTTGCAGATTGCCTTGCGCAACTCGTTGCGCAACCCCTGGGTCGGGTTCTCGCCGGCCAGCGTGCAGATGATTTCCAGCGCCTCCCAGGGGTGTGCATCATCATACTGGGCATGCATCTTCAACCACTTCATCGCCCGCTTACGCTGATCCTCGGGGAACCCCATGGCGTAGGTATCTTCGGCGCACACTACCGCCGACCATTCGCCGGTCGCCCCCTCGATTGCATAGTTGGTCGCTGCCATGGCAATGGCCAGCGATTCGGTGGTGCACACGCGCCAGCACCAGTCGTTCAGGCCATTGAGTTCAGGCGGCACGTCCTGGGCCTGCAGATCGTGCAAGTGAACACCATGGGCCTGGCACCAATGTACCCAGTAATCGGCATGGTTGAGCTCTACGCGAATGTTACGCATCAGCCAACGCCGCGCCATGTCCTCGCCGGGGTGGCGAGCGTAGCGGGTCTTGGTGAGGTTGTAGGCCATGTACAGGGAAAACTGCTCGACCACCGGCCAACCACCGATCAGGTACTGGCGGATCGTCGACTGACGCAGCTGGCCATCACGCAGGCGCTGATAGAACTCGTGCTCGACCACCCGACGCTTGCTTTCGCGGCAGTCCTCGATCAACTGCTGGGCCCACTGGGGATAACTGGCCGGGTCCATCAAGGGCCCGATACGTACGAATGCGTCAATCACTTTCAGCTCCTTGATCCTTGTGATTTAGCGGACGTGTATTCAGCGAAATGTTCCTGGCGCCCGATGCAGCAAGGGCCGCGCAGCAATCCGTTGGCGCTGCAGACTGTCACAGGTGAACACCTGTGGTCGTTCAATCAAATAGCCCTGGGCGTAATCCACGCCGATCTCCTGCAAGGCCTGCTCGATCAACGGTGTTTCGACGAACTCGGCGATGGTCCGCTTGCCCATGACATGACCGATGTGATTGATCACCTCGACCATGGCACGATTGACCGGGTCGTCGAGCATATCTTTGACAAAACTTCCGTCGATCTTCAAGAAGTCGACGGGTAAATGTTTCAAATAAGCGAATGACGACATCCCGGCACAGAAGTCGTCCAGCGAGAACTTGCAACCTAGGCCTTTCAATTCGTTGATAAAGCGGATGGCACTACCCAGGTTGGCGATGGCACTGGTTTCGGTGATCTCGAAACAGATCATTCGGGGCGGAATGGCGTATTCGACGAACAACCGCTGCAGGTACTCGAGGAATTTGTCATCGCCGATGCTGGTACCCGACAGATTGATCGCGCACATCGCCAGAGGCCCGTCCCGGCCCTCGTCCAGGCACTGGCGAATGACCTGGAACACGCTGCGGACCACCCAACGGTCCAGCGCCGTCATCAACCCGTACCGCTCGGCCGCCGGGATGAAACTGTCCGGGAGGATGGTTCGGCCACTTTCGTCGTGCAGGCGTATCAATATCTCGATATGGCCGGGCCCTTCGCCGGGGTTGAGTGCGGCGATCTCCTGGCAATAGAGGCAGAAGCGGTTTTCTTCCAGAGCCACATGCAGGCGCTGTATCCAGGCCATTTCGCCAAAGCGCATGGACAGCTCGCTGTCGTCGGCATGGTACACCTGCACCCGGTTGCGGCCCTTTTCCTTGGCCATGTAGCAGGCCATGTCGGCAGCGCGCAGCGATGCCTCCAATGTGCACGGCGCCTGGGCCATGTGCACCAGCCCGATACTGACAGTGGTTACGAAGGGCCTGCCTTTCCACACGAAATGCAGGCTCTGCACGGCTTGGCGCAGGCTTTCGGCCAAGCGCTCGGCTTGCTCGGCCGGGCAGTTCTCCAGCAACACCCCAAATTCATCGCCCCCCAGACGGGCCAAGGTATCGCCTTCACGCAGCCCCGACTGCAACACTGCGCAGATGTGCCTGAGCAGTTCGTCGCCAGCGGCATGGCCGCAGGTGTCGTTGACCAATTTGAACTGGTCAAGATCGAGGAACATCAACGAGTGCCTGCCGGTCTGGCGCGCCAGGCCATTGAGGGCCTGTTCGAGGCGATATTCGAACTCGCGGCGGTTGGCCAGCCCCGTCAGGGCGTCATGGGTCGCCTGCCATGACAGGTTGGCGATGTACTGACGCTCCTGGGTCATGTCGTGCAGCACCAGCACGATGCCGGCGACCTGATCGTTATTGATGATCGGCGAGCCGACCAGGTTGACCGACACGGTACTGCCATCCAAGCGCTGGATCAGCCGGGCATGCTCGGCGCCACCTTTGAGGCTGCCGCTGAGCACCTGCTCGACCAACGAGCCGCTCTCGCATTGCTCCTGCTCGTCAAGCAGGCTGAACAGCGCTCCGAGCGGCAGGCCATGGGCCTGGTCAGATTGCCAGTTGGTCAACTGTTCCGCGGCCGGGTTCATGTAGCCGATGTTGCCATCGACATCGGCCGTGATCACCGCATCGCCAATCGACTCCAGGGTGATCTGCGCCCGCTCCTTTTCCTCGCGTAAGGCACTGGCGAACGCCTGCCGCTGGGCCAACAACTTGCTGGAACGGCGCCAGGCAATGGCAATCAGAAACAGCGCGGTCAGCAGATTGGTCACCAACAGTACCCGCAACAGCATGCGCGAGCCTTCGCCCAAGGCATCACTGAATGCTTTGGCAGCCGGCGTGACGCCTTCATTGATTGCCACGATGCGGGCTTTCCATTCGTCGAGCCGAGCTTGGCCAACGTTCCCGGCGGCGAAACCGCTGTGCATCTCGTCAGCCAGAACGTCGAGCTTGTTCAGGTACGCATCGCCAATGTTCCAGTAGTCGATCGCCGTCTGCATGTAGCTGACATGCCGGAAGTTGCGATAGAACCAGATGATGCTGTCGGCATCGTCAGGGTGATTGCCACCTTTGAGCACGGCCTGCCGAGCGCCTGCCAGGTCCGGGCTTGCCTGGTCGAGCAGCTCGCGCAACTCGTGGTCGCCCTGGGGAATGGTCATGACCTGGCGGTAACGCTGGTAGGTACCCTCGTCACGGTCATCGGCATACAGGTTGAGGTAGTAGATCGCGTCTTTCTGGGCCTTGGACCACAGGCTTTCCCCGGCCACATAGGCACGCACAGCCGAAAGCGCATAGAGGCTGAGGCTTCCCAAAAGCACCTGGAAGACGACGACGGCGATGAAGGGCCAAATGATACCCACCAGTCTTGGCGCTTCTAGAGTGCGATTTCCCTTCATTGAGTCCCTGTCACAGAGCAGATAAGACTTGAATCAAC
The DNA here is from genome assembly GCF_017491595.1 of Pseudomonas sp. 51_B. NCBI lineage: Bacteria > Pseudomonadati > Pseudomonadota > Gammaproteobacteria > Pseudomonadales > Pseudomonadaceae > Pseudomonas > Pseudomonas sp. 51_B. The sequence goes on along the minus strand of NZ_JAFGYW010000020.1, from coordinate 75,477 downwards.
CCAGACCAGTTCAGCGTAGGCCATTTGCCATCGACAAGGAGAGGAATATTTAGACCTAAAAGCTGCGGTGCCGCGCAGCCGCAACACCGGGAGCGGGTCCACCCACCAACTGGCCCGCACCGGCCACGCTGTCAGGTCTGCTGCAAGTGCCCATACAACTTGGCATAAAGGCCGCCCTCGGCAATCAGCTGCTGATGGTCGCCATCTTCGGCCACACGCCCACCGTCGAACACCAGCACCCGATCGGCCTGCTTAACCGCCGACAAGCGGTGGGCAATGATCAGTGTGGTCCTGCCACTGAGAAAACGCGCCAGAGCCTGGTGCAAGTTGTACTCGGTAGCGGCATCCAGCGCAGAAGTGGCTTCATCGAGAATCACCACCTTTGGCTCGGCCAGCACCATCCGGGCAATCGCTAAGCGCTGGCGCTGGCCACCGGACAGACGCACCCCGGAACGCCCGACCACGCTGTCCAACCCCTGGGGCAAGGCGGCGATGGTGGCGTCCAGCTGGGCAATACGCAGCGCCTGCCAGCAGGCTTCATCGGTGCACTCGCGCCCCATGGTCAGGTTGGCACGCACGCTGTCGTTGAACAACGAGGGGTGTTGCAGCACCACGGCGACGTTTTCGCGCAGAGTTTCAAGGCCGATTTCCTGCAGGCTGGCCCCGCCAAAGCGGATGGTTCCCGCCTGGGCGCTGTAAAGGCCAAGCAGTAGTTGCACCAAGGTACTCTTGCCACCGCCACTGGCCCCGACGATGGCCACCTTCTCGCCGGGGGCAATGGTGAGATCCAGCTGGTCGAGCACCGGCTCATCGGCATAGGCAAAGCGCAGGTCGCGCACTTCGATGCCCACCGTTTCGCGACCGACGAACGGGTCGCAAGCGGCCGGGTACTGCGGCTCGTCAGCGCGCGACAGCAGCTCGTTGAGCCGGCTCAGGGCGCCGCCTGCGGCGTAGTAGGCGTATTGCAGGTTGAGCAGCTGCTCCACCGGGCCGATCATGAACCAGAGGTAGCTGAATACCGCCAGCATCTGGCCGATCGACAGGTCGGAGAACAACACGGTCAGCATCGCCGCCGCCCGGAAGATATCGATACCGAACTGGAACAGCAGGCCACTGGCGCGGCCGCTGGCATCGCTTTTCCATTGCGATTCCACGGCATAATCGCGCACTTCACGGGCGCGCAAGCCAAGACGGCCTAGGAAGTAGCCCTGGCGGTTGCCCGCGCGGATCTCCTGGATGGCATCCAGGGTTTCCGACAACGCTTGGGTAAAGCGCGAGGTGCTGTCGTTTTCGAGCTTTTTCAAGTGCTTCACACGCTTGCCCAACTGCACGGTGAAGTAGATCACCAGCGGGTTGAACAACAGGATCAGCAGCGCCAGTTTCCAATGCATCCAGATCAGGATCGCGGCGGTGCCGGTCAGCGTCAGCATGGCCACCAGAAAGCGGCTCAGGGTTTCCCCAACGAACTTGTCGAGGGTATCCAGGTCGGTGACCAGGTGCGTGGTCACGGTACCGCTGCCCAGGCTTTCGTACTCTTTCAGCGAAATGCGCTTGAGCCGCTCGATCAGGCGGATGCGCAGACGGTAGACGATATCCTTGGCAAGGCCCGCGAACAGCTTGGCCTGCACCACGTTGAACGCCAGCGCCGCAAGGCGCAGGCTCAAGGTGGCCGCGAGCATCAGGCCGATGTAGCCGGCCGCGACCTGCCACCCGCTGGGCAACAGATGGTTCATCCATTTCAGTGCGGCATCACCATGGCCCAGCAGCACTTCGTCGACCAGCAGTGGCAACAGAAGCGGAATTGGCACGCTGCAGCAGGCGGCCAGCACGGCCACCAAATTGGCAGCCCAGAGGTTTTTCTTGTGGTGCAGGGCCAGGCGGCGTATTTCTGCCCAGCTCAGACGATCAGCCGCAGCCGCAGGCTTCCCTGGCACAGGGTCTGGCGACCCTGGAAGGTCAAGCACAAGCAGCCTGCTGCAGCCAACGGCCCAGCAGCGGTTGCAGGGTGGCCTGTGACTGGTAGCCGTTGGTCAGCAGTGCCAATTGGCCATTGCGCTCAGCCAGCAAGGTTGGGAACCCAGCGATGCCCAAATCTTGCACCCAGGTGAAATCGGCGGCGGTGGCGGCGCGGATGTCGTGGCTGGCGAACTGCACAGCGAAGCGCTCGCGATCGAACCCCACCTGCTGGGCCAGCTCCACCAGTTGCGGCGCGCGGGTCACATCAACACCCTGCTCGTAGAAAGAACGCTGGATCAGCGTCAGCAGCGGCCACACCCGTTCGGCATCCAGCTCACGGGCGGCAACCAGGGCACGGCAGGCAGGCTCGGTATCGTAGACGAAGCCGTCAGGCATGGCGCCGTCGTAACGAAACGGCTGCCCCGTGGCCTCAGCCACGGCCTGCCAATGTTCCAGGATGTACTTGCGGGTCGAGCCATCCAATGCGTTGCCGCCCCTGCGCAGCCCACCTGGCACCACCCGCGTGGCGACGCCCGCCGCGGCGGCCTGGGCGATCAGGGCCTGGGCAACCGGCGCGAAACCCCAGCACCAGGAGCACATCGGGTCCATCACGTAGAGCAGGCGGGCAGTCATGGGTCAGGCCTCGGCTTTGTAGTTGTAACCGATCGGGTGTGGCAGGTTGCGGGCCTTGGCCAGTTCGATCTGCTTTTGCCGATCGATGGCGCTACGCCGGGTCTTTTCGCTCAGGGTGTCCCAGCAGTGTGGGCAGCTCACGCCTGGTGAATAGTGCTCGGACTCGCGATCCTTGGCATCGACCGGGTGGCGGCAGGCATGGCACTGGTCGTACTCGCCTTCGCTCAGGTCATGACGCACCGTGACGCGGTTGTCGAAGACGAAGCAGTCGCCGTCCCAGAGGCTTTCTTCCTGAGGCACTTCCTCGAAGTATTTCAGGATGCCACCCTTGAGATGATAGACCGCCTCGAAGCCTTCACCGAGCATATAGCTGGAAGCTTTTTCGCAGCGGATACCGCCGGTGCAGAACATCGCCACCTTCTTGTGCTTGCTCGGGTCGAAGTTGGCTTTGATGTAGTCGGGAAATTCGCGGAAGGTTTCGGTCTTGGGGTCGATCGCACCTTTGAAGGTGCCGATGGCCACTTCATAGTCGTTACGGGTATCGATCAGCAGCACTTCAGGGTCGCTGATCAGCGCATTCCAGTCTTTGGGCTCGACATAAGTGCCTACCGCCTGGTTAGGGTCGACGCCTGGCACGCCAAGGGTGACGATCTCTTTCTTGAGCTTGACCTTGGTGCGGTAGAACGGCTGCTCGTCGCAGTAGGATTCCTTGTGGTCGACATCCACCAGGCGCGGGTCGTTGCGCAGCCACGCGAGCAGGCCGTCGATGCCTTCGCGGGTGGCCGAAACGGTACCATTGATGCCTTCGTGGGCCAGTAGCAAGGTGCCTTTGACGCCGTTGTCGAGCATGGCCTTGAGCAACGGCTCACGCAGCTCGACGTAATCTTTCAGGGTGACGAACTTGTACAGCGCCGCCACGACGATAGCTTGGGACATTCAGGTGGATCTCCAGGTGGTTGCCCTCGTAAGGGGCAGACCGGGTTTGACGAAAAACGCGAGGGCCGCATAGCGGCCCCCGGATGTTGCAGAATTGTACCAGAACGAAAAAGCGGTTTCAGTGGCCACCACCGGCACACACCGGCGAGGCCGGTGCTACGCCCACCTTGGCCCACTCCTCGGCCGTATAGGTGTGAATCGCCAGGGCATGGATCTGGCCCATCAGCTCACCCATGGTGGCGTACACCTTCTGGTGCCGCTTGACGCTGTTGAGCCCGGCGAACTGCTCGCTGACGATCACGGCCTTGTAGTGGGTCTGCTGGCCACGGCTGTGCATGTGGCTCTCGTCGATCACTTCAAGGTGCTGTGGGGCCAGCGCGGCCAGTTGCTGCTCGATGCGTTGCTGCATGCTCATTGGCTGAAACTCACTTTTTCGCAGGGGCCGCGGCCTTGCCAGCGTTCGGGTCCAGCTCCTTGGTCATGTCGTCGAGCAGCTTGTTGACCACAGGGACCGCTGGTTCCAGGCTGGTCTGGGTCAACTGCGCCGATTGCTGGGTGACCTTGGGCATTTCACGCAGCACTTTCTTGCCCAGTGGCGACTCGTAGAACTTGACCAGGTCCTTGAGCTCCTGCTCGGTGAAGGTCTGAGTGTACAGGTCGACCATCTTCGGTTTGAGCTTGTTCCAGCCGATGGCGTTGTCCAGCGCGGCGTTGGCCTTGGCCTGGTAGCTCTCGAGCACCGCCTGCTTGGAAGCAGGAGCTTTGGTCTGGGCGAAGCGCTGAGCAAACATCTGCTGCACCTGCATGTACACCGGGGTGCCCAGTTTGTCGGCATTGGCCAGGGCCAGGAATTTCTCGGCGGCAGCGTTGTGGCTGGCGGTGGCAGCGAGCACCTGGCCGCTGGCACAAGCCAGGGCAACGGCAGCGCAGAGGACACGGAGACGGGTCATTGCATTTCCTTCAGGGAGGGAGGCGGTACCTCAGAGTGGAGCATTCTGCTCCCGCAGAGGCATAGCGCTCAAGTGGCACGACGAGCGAATGAACCGCTCGCCCATATGAGGGCCTAAACTGCTGATTCTGACTGACAATGGAGTGAATGCAGCATGAGCCGTATCGAGACAGACAGCCTGGGCCCGGTCGAAGTTCCTGAGGACGCCTATTGGGGCGCCCAGACCCAGCGCTCGCTGATCAACTTTGCCATTGGCAAGGAACGCATGCCGCTCGCGGTGCTGCACGCCCTGGCGCTGATCAAAAAAGCCGCCGCGCGGGTCAACGACCGTAACGGCGACCTGCCCGCCGACATCGCCCGGCTGATCGAACAGGCCGCCAACGAAGTGCTCAACGGCGAACATGACGACCAGTTCCCACTGGTGGTGTGGCAGACCGGCAGCGGCACCCAGAGCAACATGAATGTCAACGAGGTGATCGCCGGGCGTGCCAACGAGCTGGCCGGCCAAGGCCGCGGCGGCAAGGCGCCTGTGCACCCCAACGACCACGTCAACCGCTCGCAGAGCTCCAACGATTGCTTCCCCACCGCCATGCACATCGCCGCTGCCCAGGCGGTGCATGAAAAGCTGTTGCCGGCTGCCGCCGAGTTGTCCGCGGGGCTGGCCGAGCTTTCGGCGCGCCACAGCAAGCTGGTCAAGACCGGCCGTACGCACATGATGGACGCCACCCCGATCACCTTCGGCCAAGAAGTCTCAGCTTTCGTCGCCCAACTCGAGTACGCCCAGCGCGCCATCCGCGCCACCTTGCCGGCAGTGTATGAACTGGCGCAAGGTGGCACTGCTGTGGGCACGGGGCTGAACGCCCCGCATGGCTTTGCCGAAGCGGTTGCCGCTGAGCTGGCCGCTCTGTCAGGCCTGCCCTTCGTCACCGCCCCCAACAAGTTCGCGGCTCTGGCTGGGCACGAGCCGCTCACCAGCCTGGCCGGTGCGCTCAAAACCTTGGCGGTGGCGTTGATGAAAATCGCCAACGACCTGCGCCTGCTCGGCTCCGGCCCACGCGCAGGGGTGGCCGAAGTACGTCTGCCGGCCAATGAGCCGGGCAGCTCGATCATGCCAGGCAAGGTCAACCCGACTCAGTGCGAAGCGCTGTCGATGCTGGCCTGCCAAGTGCTGGGCAACGATGCGACGATCGGTTTTGCTGCAAGCCAGGGGCATCTGCAGCTGAACGTGTTCAAGCCGGTGATCATCCACAATCTGTTGCAGTCGATCGAACTGCTGGCCGATGGCTGTCGCAACTTCCAGCAGCACTGCGTGGCGGGGATCGAACCGGACGCCGAGCAGATGGCGGCGCACCTGGAACGGGGCCTGATGCTGGTGACGGCGTTGAACCCGCATATTGGCTACGACAAAGCAGCCGAGATTGCCAAGAAGGCCTATGCCGAGGGTAAGACGCTGCGCGAAGCGGCCCTGGAGCTGCAGTACCTGACCAACGAGCAGTTCGACCAATGGGTGCGGCCGGAGAACATGCTGGCGCCAGGCAGCAAGGGCTGAATGATAGTGCGCTTGTGCCCGCCTCTTCGCGGGTACCCCCGCTCCTACCGGCTGTGTGAGCTTTCGGGAGCTGCGGATTCATCCCTGAGGAGATAACCGACCCACTCAGGCCAGGCGCGCCCGCCTGGCCTTCCACCCCGCCACCAGCGATGGCCCAAGCGCCACCAAGCTCGAACCCGCCACCACCGTCACCGCACCCACATACCCCAGGGCATTGATATCTTCGGCGTGGACGTACTCAGGCCATGCCAAGGCCGCCAGCGCCACCGCAACGAAGGTCACCAGCGGTGTCAGCGCCAGGGTGGCACTGACCCGCGATGCCTCCCAGTGCGCTAGCGCCTCAGCGAATGCGCCATAGGCCACCAGGGTGTTCAAGCAACAGGCCAGCAGCAGCCAACCCTGCACCCCAGTCAGTTGCAACACCTGCAACGGGTGTACCCAGGGCGTCAGCAGCACTGCGCAGCTCAGGTAAATGACCATCATCACCTGCTGCGAATGCCACACCGTCAGCAACTGCTTCTGGCTCAAGGCGTAGAACACCCAGATACTGGTCGCCAGCAGAATGGTCAGCACGCCGGTGGTGTAGGTGCCCAAGGAGGTCAGGAGCTCCTCGAGCCGCTGGTTGAAGAACAAGCCAAACCCGCACAGCAATACGACCAAACCAATGCCCTGCCCCAGGGTGAACCGTTCCTTGAACACGAACACGCTGGTCACCAGCAACAGTACGGGGCCCATCTGCACCACCAGTTGGGCGGTGCCTGGGCTGAGCAACTTCAAGCCGATCAGGTACAGCACATAGTTGCCCATCAGGCCGAGCACAGCTAACGCTACCAGGCCTTTGCCCTTGCGCCCCAGCTTGCGGGCCAATGGCAAGCGGCGCTGGGCCGCCAGCCAGGCGAACAGCAACCCGCCAGAGACCAGCAACCGATACCAGGTGACGGTCAGTGGATCGACCACCTGCAACACCTGCTTGAGCTTGATCGGCAGGATGCCCCAGAGCAGTGCTGTCAGCAGCGCCAGGAATAGGCCATAGCCCCAGCGGCCGGAAGTTGTGTGCATACAGTCCTCGAACCAGAGCCCTTGATGGGTTTAGGCCGATTCTAAGGGCTCAGCGCTAGGCCCCGGTGGAAAATGCCGGGAAATAAATTCATAGGGTCATTCCGTGGCGGCATGCTGGGTCATTTCTTGCCTTTGGCGAAAGCGCCCTCCAGCGCCTCGTTGATCGTGCGCAGCACCTTCACCCGCGCCCAGCGCTTGTCATTGGCCTCAACCAGGGTCCAAGGGGCAATTTCGCTGCTGGTGCGGTCGACCATGTCACCCACCGCCTGGGTATAGTCGTCCCACTTCTCGCGGTTGCGCCAGTCGTCCTCGGTGATCTTGTAGCGCTTGAACGGAATCTGCTCGCGTTCTTCGAAGCGTTCGAGCTGGGTCTGCTGATCGATTGCCAGCCAGAACTTGACCACCACCACACCGGCATTGACCAGTTGCTCTTCGAAATCGTTGATTTCGCTATAAGCGCGCATCCAGTCGGCCGGGCTACAAAAGCCCTCCACCCGCTCCACCAACACGCGGCCATACCAGGAGCGGTCGAAGATGGTGAATTTGCCGCGCGCCGGGATATGCCGCCAGAACCGCCACAGGTAGGGCTGGGCGCGCTCCTCTTCGGTGGGCGCGGCAATTGGCACGATCCGGTACTGGCGAGGGTCCAGCGCGGCGGCGACCCGGCGGATGGCACCGCCCTTGCCGGCGGCGTCATTGCCTTCGAACACCGCCACCAAGGCGTGCCGGCGCATGCGTTTGTCGCGCAGCAGGCCAGCCAGACGCGCTTGTTCGGTGACCAGCTGTTCCTGGTAGTCGTGTTTGTCCAGGCGCAAGGTCATGTCCAGCGCGCCCAGCAGGCTGCGATCGTCGATGCTGTGACTGAGCGGGGCGACGTTGCCCTGGTGCTTGCCCTTCGGGTTGTTCGCCAGTGCCGCCTGCAGGCTCTCGAGCAGGATGCGCCCCACCGCCAGGCTGCGATAGTTCGGGTCGACGCCTTCGATGATGTGCCATGGCGCGTAGTCACGGCTGGTGCGGCGCAGCACGCGCTCGCCAAAACGCACGAAACGGTCGTAGGTTTGCGACTGCTGCCAGTCCAAGGGGCTGATCTTCCAGCTGTGCAGGGGGTCGTCCTTGAGCGACTTGAGCCGCGCCTTCATCTGCTTCTTGGACAAGTGGAACCAGAACTTGATGATCAGCGCCCCTTCGTCGCAGAGCATCTGTTCCAGCCGCTCGGCACCGGTGATGGCCTGGTCGAGCACGGCATCCTTGAACACACCATGTACCCGCCCCTGCAGCATCTGGCTGTACCAGTTGCCGAAAAACACGCCCATCCGCCCCTTGGGCGGCAAGGCCCGCCAGTAGCGCCAGGCCGGTGGCCGAGCCAGCTCCTCGTCGGTCTGCTGGTCGAAGGTGAGCACGTCGATCATGCGCGGGTCCATCCACTCGTTGAGCAGCTTGACCGTTTCGCCCTTGCCGGCACCTTCGACGCCGTTGATCAGCACGATCACTGGGAAACGTGCCTGCTGCTTGAGTTCGTACTGTGCATCAAGCAGTGCCTCGCGTAACGCGGGGACCTCTGCGTCGTAGGTGTCCTTGTCGATGCTGTGGCCGATTTGCGCGGATTCGAACATGCACTGGCTCCTTGATTGGATAAGCAAGACTAGCGGATTTGCGTTGTGCCTGTGCAAACCCTGCAGATGACATAAAATCCGCACATCCGCTGCAACCGAGCCAACCATGTCCACCCTTCTTCAGCATGCCCAGATCGACTGGGACGACCAGGGCCGCCCTCACTCGCGGCAGTACGACGACGTCTACTTCTCGAAAAACGAAGGCACCGACGAAACCCGCTACGTATTTCTCGAGCAGACCCGCCTGGCGCAACGCTTCGCCGAGCTTGAGCCACAGGCGTGCCTGGTGATCGGGGAAACCGGCTTCGGCACCGGCATGAACTTCTTCTGCGCCTGGCAGCTGTTCGCCGAAACGGCAGATCCCGATGCACGGCTGCATTTCATCAGCGTCGAAAAGTACCCCCTGGCCCATGACGACATGGCCCGCGCTGCGCGCCTATGGCCGCAGATGGCCGGTTTCACCGAACCTTTCCTGGCTCAGTATGTGGCGGTTCACCCAGGCTTCCAGCAGTTCAGCTTTGATAACGGCCGGGTAACCCTGACCTTGCTGATCGGCGACGTACTGGAACAACTGCCGCAACTGGATGCGCGCATCGATGTGTGGTTCCTCGACGGTTTCGCGCCCGCGAAAAACCCCGACATGTGGACCCCCGAGCTGTTCTCGCAGTTGGCGCGGCTGGCCCATGCAGGCACGGCGCTGGCGACCTTCACCACTACCGGGTGGGTGCGCCGGGGGCTGATCGAGGCCGGTTTCGCCATGAAGAAAATTCCTGGCATCGGCAAGAAATGGGAAGTGATGAATGGCCTGTACGCCGGGCAACCTCCAGCCACCGACAGCGCCCCTTGGTATGCCCGCCCGGCACCGCTAGTCGGGCCGCGCCAGGCACTGGTGATCGGGGCAGGCCTGGCGGGCAGTGCCACTGCCGCCAGCCTGGCCAGGCGAGGTTGGCAGGTGACGGTGCTGGAGCGCCACTGGGCTGCGGCCCAGGAAGCCTCCGGTAACCCTCAAGGGGTGCTGTACCTGAAACTGTCTGCCCATGGCACCGCCCTGTCGCAACTGATCCTGTCCGGTTTCGGTTATACCCGGCGCCAGCTCGAGCGCTTGCAGCGCGGCGAACAGTGGGACGCCTGCGGGGTTCTGCAATTGGCCTTCGACGGTAAGGAAGCCGAACGTCAGGCCAAGCTTGCCCAGGCCTTCGACAGCGGGTTGCTACAGGCATTGGAGCAGGCTGAGGCCGAGGCAGTTGCGGGGGTGGCGCTGCCAGCGGGCGGGCTGTACTACCCGGAAGGTGGCTGGGTGCACCCGCCGTCTTTGTGCCAGGCACAGTTGCAACACCCCAACATCCGCGTCCAGCCTCACCAGCATGTGCTGCAGCTGCGCAAAGTCCAAGGCCTCTGGCAAGCGTGGGACGGCGAGCGCCAGCTGGCCAGCGCGCCGCTGGTGGTGCTGGCCGCGGCTGCCGATGTACGCAGGTTCCCCGCCTGCTCGCAGTTGCCGCTCAAGCGCATTCGCGGGCAGATCACCCGCCTGCCGGCAACCTGCGCCAGCCGAGCACTGCGCACCGTGGTCTGTGCCGATGGCTACGTTGCGCCGCCCCGACAGGATGAACACACCTTGGGCGCCAGCTTTGACTTCAGCAGCGACGACCTGACGCCCACGGTAGCCGAGCACCAAGGTAATCTGCGGTTATTGAATGGGATTTCCGTTGACCTGGCATCTCGCCTGGGCGCAGACACACTGGACCCGACGCAGTTGCAGGGGCGTGCGGCGTTTCGCTGTACCAGCCCGGATTACCTGCCGATCGTCGGGCCCCTGGCAGACCCTGCCCTGTTCACAGAGGCCTATGCCGTGCTTGCCAAGGATGCCCGGCAGGTGCCCGATGTAGCTTGCCCTTGGTTGGACGGGCTGTATGTGAATAGCGGGCACGGCTCACGTGGGTTGATCACCGCGCCGCTCAGTGGCGAGCTGATTGCGGCCTGGGCCAGCGGGGAGCCACTGCCTTTGCCTAAAGCGGTGGCCGAGGCGTGCCATCCGAATCGATTCATGCTGCGACAGCTGATTCGAGGAAAGTGATCGGCAGAACTCAGAGCCGCTGCCAACCGGCGGATGCTCATGAACATCGATCGGTGAACATGACCTGCCACTTCGTCATTTATAACCAATCGATCTAAAACTCACACAAAGCGCATAGGTCAGTTCCTTACAGGGTGCCCTAATCCGGGGCACTCATTCCCCAACGGAAAAACCGGTAAGGACCTATGTGCGGATTAGCAGGAGAGTTGCGTTTCACCCCCATCGATCAAGCCCCTCGCCCAGCCGACTTGGCTGCGGTAGAGCGCATGACCCATCATCTGGCGCCGCGCGGCCCCGACGCCTGGGGCTTCCATAGCCTAGGCCCGATTGCCCTAGGCCACCGCCGGCTGAAGATCATGGACCTGTCCGACGGCTCGGCGCAGCCGATGGTCGATAACACCCTTGGCCTGTCGTTGGCGTTCAACGGCGCCATCTACAACTTCCCCGAACTGCGCCAGGAGCTGCTGGACCTGGGCTACAGCTTCTGGTCGGACGGCGACACCGAAGTGTTGCTCAAGGGCTACCACGCCTGGGGTGCAGCCTTGCTACCCAAGCTCAATGGCATGTTCGCCCTGGCCATCTGGGAACGTGACAACCAGCGCCTGTTCCTGGCCCGCGACCGCCTTGGCGTCAAGCCGCTGTATCTGTCGCGCAACGGCGAGCGACTGCGCTTCGCCTCAACCCTGCCAGCGCTGCTCAAAGGCGGCGACATCGACCCAATGATCGACCCGGTAGGGCTCAATCACTACCTGAACTTCCATGCTGTGGTACCTGCGCCACGCACGCTGCTGGCCAATGTCCAGAAGCTCGAACCCGGCACTTGGATGCGTGTGGACCGGCATGGCGAGGTCGAGCGCCAGACGTGGTGGCAACTGCAATATGGCCCGAACCCCGACGAGCGCGACCTCGACCTGGAAGGCTGGACCACCCGCGTACTCGACGCCACCCGCGACGCCGTGGCAATCCGCCAACGTGCCGCCGTGGATGTGGGTGTGCTGCTGTCTGGCGGAGTTGACTCAAGCCTGCTGGTCGGCCTGCTGCGTGAGGTGGGTGTGGATGACCTCTCCACCTTCTCCATCGGCTTCGAGGACGCAGGCGGCGAGCGTGGCGATGAGTTCCAGTACTCTGACCTGATTGCCAAGCATTACGGCACCCGCCATCACCAGCTGCGCATCGCTGAGCATGAAATCATCGAGCAACTGCCGGCCGCATTCCGCGCCATGAGCGAACCGATGGTCAGCCATGACTGCATCGCCTTCTACCTGCTATCGCGAGAGGTGGCCAAGCATTGCAAGGGCGTGCAAAGCGGCCAGGGCGCTGACGAGCTGTTCGCCGGCTACCACTGGTATCCGAAAGTGGACGGCGCTCAGGATGCTTTCGCAGCCTACCGTGATGCCTTCTTCGACCGCAGCCACGCTGAGTATCGCGACACGGTCCAAGCGCCATGGCTGCTGGAAACCGACGTGGCCGGCGACTTCGTGCGCGAGCACTTCGCCCAGCCGGGTGCACCGGAGGCCGTAGACAAAGCCCTGCGCCTGGACAGTACGGTGATGCTGGTGGACGACCCGGTCAAGCGCGTGGACAACATGACCATGGCCTGGGGGCTGGAAGCACGCACGCCGTTCCTCGATTACCGCCTGGTAGAGCTGTCGGCGCGTATTCCGGCACGTTTCAAGCTGCCTGACGGCGGCAAGCAGGTGCTCAAGCAGGCGGCCCGGCGGGTGATCCCACACGAAGTCATCGACCGCAAGAAGGGCTATTTCCCGGTGCCCGGCCTCAAGCACCTGGAAGGTGCGACATTAGGCTGGGTGCGCGAGCTGCTGACTGACCCCAGCCAGGATCGCGGCCTGTTCAACCCGACCATGCTCGACCGCTTGCTGAGCAACCCACACGGTCAGCTCACCCCATTGCGCGGCTCCAAGCTGTGGCAGTTGGCGGCACTGAACCTGTGGCTCAGCGAACAAGGAATCTGACCGATGAAAGCCCATGAAATCGCTTACGGTCAGCGTTTGCTGCGCGGCCAGGCACCGTCCTACGAGCGCCTGCAGGCGCGCCTGGCCGGTGATGGCAGCGAACCCCACGACCAGCCGCGAGCCTTGCACTGCGGTTGGGGGCGCCTGTTGATCGGCCACACCTACCCGGACCCTGCCAGCCTGGCAGCGGAGCTGCTGGACGAGCGCCCCGGCGAGCGCGACATCGCGCTGTATGTGGCCGCCCCCCAGCAGCTGCTGGCCCAAGCGCCGCAGCAGCTGTTTCTTGACCCCTCCGACACCCTGCGCCTGTGGTTCACCGACTACCGCCCAGCGCAGCGGGTGTTTCGTGGGTTCAGGGTGCGCCGGGCGCAAAATGCGGGCGACTGGCAGGCCATCAATACGTTGTATCAGGCGCGTGGCATGCTGCCAGTTGACCCAGACCTGCTCACCCCTCGTCACCTCGGCGGCCCGGTGTACTGGCTGGCAGAAGACGAAGACAGTGGTGCGGTGATCGGCAGCGTGATGGGCCTGAACCACAGCAAGGCCTTCGACGACCCCGAGCATGGCAGCAGCCTATGGTGCCTGGCAGTAGACCCACAATGCACCCGCCCAGGCGTCGGTGAGGTGCTGGTACGTCACTTGATCGAACATTTCATGAGCCGTGGCCTTGCCTATCTGGACTTGTCGGTACTGCACGACAATCGCCAGGCCAAGCGCTTGTACGACAAACTCGGCTTTCGCAATTTGCCAACGTTCGCCGTCAAACGCCGCAACGGTATCAATCAGCAACTGTTCCTTGGCCCGGGGCCTGCGGCCGGGCTCAACCCCTATGCCCGGATCATCGTCGACGAGGCGCTGCGCCGGGGGATCGAAGTGCAGGTCGACGATGCTGCAGGCGGCTTGTTCACCCTCAGCCTGGGCGGGCGACGCATTCGCTGCCGCGAATCGCTGAGCGACCTGACCAGTGCCGTGACCATGACCCTGTGCCAGGACAAACGCTTGACTCAACATGCCCTGCACAACGCCGGGTTGCAGGTTCCGGCGCAACAGTTGGCAGGCAACGCCGACGACAACTTGGCGTTCCTGGATGAGCATGGCGCAGTGGTGGTCAAGCCGGTCGATGGCGAACAGGGCCAGGGTGTCGCGGTGAATCTTACCTGCATCGAGGAAGTGACCCAGGCCGTAGAGACCGCCCGCCGCTTCGACAGCCGCGTGCTGTTGGAGAGCTACCATGCCGGTAGCGACTTGCGCATTGTGGTGATCGGTTATGAAGTCGTGGCTGCAGCCATCCGCCATCCTGCCCACGTGGTGGGTGATGGCAAGCACAGCATCCGCCAGCTGATCGAAGCGCAAAGCCGTCGCCGCCAAGCGGCCACCGGAGGCGAGAGCCGTATTCCGCTGGATGATGAAACCGAGCGCACACTGCAGGCCGCAGGCCTGGGCTATGAAGACATTTTGCCTGCGGGTAACCGCCTGGCGGTAAGGCGCACAGCCAACCTGCACACCGGCGGCACCCTGGAAGATGTGACCGACCGCCTGCACCCGGTGCTCGCCGATGCGGCTGTGAGAGCAGCGCGGGCGCTGGAAATTCCGGTGGTAGGCCTGGATTTCATGGTGCGCGATGCTGAGTGCCCAGAGTACGTGATCATCGAGGCCAACGAACGAGCTGGCTTGGCCAATCACGAGCCGCAGCCTACTGCGGAGCGGTTCGTCGATCTGCTGTTCCCCCAGAGCCGGCCGTTGGCTTAAGACAGTAAAGGCCCGTACACGGGTTAATCCGCTCGCATGGCCTTCGGCTTGCCGTGCGAGCGGGTTCAGCCGTGAACAGACCCGCAGAAGAACCAAGGAGTACCCATGTCTGAACGACTCCCCGAACCCGACCTCGATTACCTAAAGCGCGTGCTTCTGGAGATGCTCGCCATCCCCAGCCCGACTGGTTTCACCGATACCATCGTGCGCTATGTGGCCGAGCGCCTGGATGAACTGGGCATTCCCTATGAGCTGACTCGCCGTGGCACCATACGCGCTACCCTCAAAGGCCGGCAGAGTTCGCCTGACCGCGCCGTCTCGGCTCACCTCGATACCATTGGCGCCAGCGTGCGTCAGTTGCAGGACAACGGGCGCCTTGCCCTGGCCCCGGTCGGCTGTTGGTCGAGCCGCTTCGCCGAAGGCAGCCGGGTCAGTGTGTTCACCGACACCGGAGTATTTCGCGGTAGCGTACTGCCGCTGATGGCCAGCGGGCATGCGTTCAACACCGCCATCGACCAGATGCCGGTGAGCTGGGAGCACGTGGAGGTCCGCCTGGACGCGTACTGTGCCACCCGTGCCGATTGTGAAGCGCTGGGCATTTCCATCGGCGACTTCGTCGCCTTCGACCCACTTCCGGAGTTTACCGATAGCGGTCACATCAGTGCCCGCCACCTGGATGACAAGGCGGGTGTGGCAGCATTGCTGGCGGCACTGAAGGCAGTGGTTGAAAGTGGCCAACAGCCGCTGATCGATTGCCACCCGCTGTTCACCATTACCGAAGAAACCGGCTCGGGTGCGGCCGGCGCCCTGCCCTGGGATGTCAGTGAGTTCGTCGGCATCGACATCGCCCCGGTAGCGCCGGGCCAGGCCTCCAGCGAACATGCGGTGAGTGTGGCCATGCAGGATTCGTCCGGGCCTTACGATTACCACTTGTCACGCCACCTGCTGAAGCTGGCGGGCGATCAGGATGTACCGGTGCGCCGTGACCTGTTCCGCTATTACTTCAGTGACGCCCACTCGGCTGTGACGGCCGGGCATGACATACGCACCGCACTGGTCGCGTTTGGCTGCGACGCAACCCACGGCTACGAACGCACCCATATCGACAGCTTGTCCGCCCTCAGCCGATTACTAAGTGCCTACCTGCTCAGCCCACCGGTATTTGCCAGCGACTCGCAACCGGCCAATGCATCGCTGGAGCGCTTTAGCCACCAACTGGAGCACGATGCGCAGATGGAGAGCGACACCCGGGTGCCGGCCGTGGACAGCCTGCTAGGAAATAAAAGCTGATGGCACCGCAATCGCGTAGCATGCAGCGCTCATGACTTGGACTGTGCGCTGCCCATGCTGATCCCCTACGACCAACTGCAAGCTGAAACCCTCACCCGCCTGATCGAGGACTTCGTGACCCGCGAAGGCACCGACAATGGCGATGACACGCCACTGGAAACCCGCGTATTACGGGTTCGTCAGGCGCTGGCCAAAGGCCAGGCGTTCATCCTGTTCGATGTGCAAAGCCAGCAGTGCCAACTGCTGGCCAAGCATGACGTGCCACGGGAATTGCTCGACTGACCTCGGGCCTTGAAGCCACGCGGCCGAGGCAGGTCAATCAGCCTTGCGCTCGGCCTGCTCTTTGATGCGCCGATAGACCTCCGCCCGGTGCACCGGCACTTTGCGCGGCGCATCCACGCCAAAACGCACCAGCCCATTGTGGGTATCCACCACCTTGATTCGAATATCGTCACCTATGGTGATGACTTCGCCGACTTCTCGTGCGATCACCAGCATGCTGCGCTCCTTTTTGGCATCAGGAAAAACCGCAGCGTGCTTGGGGATATTCTGCTAGACAAGGGCTAGCCAGCAATTCAGAGCAAGCCTACGCGCCGTTGTAATTTTTCCTACGGGCTGCGCTGGGCAATCACCGGGGTTGCGCCTTAGCTCGCATTTTTACCGCCATCTCGGCCATCTCATCGTATAACCGCTCTGGCGCCTTACGCTTGAGCTCCCAGGCCAGGCGTCCGGCTTCATGGGGCAGAATCAGAAACTCGCCGGCCGCGACCTGCTGGTGAATGTAGTCGGCAATATCCACCGCGCTGATCGGGGAGCCTTCCAGCAACTTGCCGACCTGCACTTTCATCGCCGGGTTCGGGCCGCGGAAGGAGTCGAGCAGGTTGGTCTGGAAGAACGACGGGCAAACCACGTGCACAGCCACTTCGAGCTGGCGCAGCTCCACCAGCAGGCTCTCCGACAACGCAAGCACCCCCGCCTTGGCAACGTTGTAGTTGCTCATGCCCGGCCCCTGCATCAATGCCGCCATCGAAGCGACGTTGATGATGCGCCCTTTGCTGCGCTCCAGTTGCGGCAGGAACGCCTTGCACCCCTTGACCACGCCCATCAGGTTGACTGCGAGCTGCCAGTCCCAGTCTTCCAGGGACAGCTCGGCGAAAAAACCACCTGAGGCGACGCCGGCATTGTTGACGATTACATCGATGCCTGCGAAACGCTCTTCGCAGGCCTGGGCCAAGGCGGTCAGCTGGCTGTAATCGCGAACATCGCAGCGCTGGACGAAGCCATCGCCGCCTGCCGCCCGTACCCCCTCCAGGGTTTCGCGCAGGCCCGCTTCGTTGACATCAGCCAGCGCCAAGCGCCAGCCCTCCCGGGCCCAACGCAGGGCGATCTCCCGGCCAAGGCCGGAACCTGCGCCAGTGATCATGATGCGGTTTTGCATAGTGGCACGCCTTGTTCTGACGGGTTGTGTCAGGAGTCTAATCAAGGCCTTGGTCCACAGCAGGGTTAATCAGGATAGTGAATGGGCGAACATGACTGCATGGTGCTCAAGCAAATGGAATCTTTCACGAGCGGCAACGGTCGGAATTACAAGAGGCCGGCAGTGTGAGGCCCTTGACCCCTAAACACACAAGGATTTCTTCATGACCACGATTCTGATCATCATCCTGATCCTGTTGTTGATTGGCGGCTTACCGGTCTTCCCCCACTCGCGCAGCTGGGGCTACGGCCCGTCGGGTATCATCGGCGTGGTGCTGGTGGTACTGCTGGTGTTGCTGCTATTGGGCAGAATCTAGCCGGCAAGCAAAAAAAACCGCGCCTAGGCGCGGTTTTTTTTGCGTTATGAATCAGTGCGAAACGGCGCCGGAAGCCCCAAGGCCAGTCTGCGAGCGAACGAACTGTGGGAAGAACTTGGCACGTTCGTCATCCGCGGCTTTGGAGGTATCGGTGATCGAGAAGAACCAGATACCGACGAAGGCAATCAGCATCGAGAACAGCGCTGGGTACTCGTACGGATAGATGGCTTTTTCATGACCGAGGATCTGCACCCAGATGGTCGGGCCCAGGATCATCAGCGTCACCGCGCTCACCAACCCCAACCAGCCGCCAATCATGGCACCGCGGGTGGTCAGCTTCTTCCAGTACATCGAAAGCAGCAGCACCGGGAAGTTGCAGCTGGCAGCGATGGAGAATGCCAGGCCAACCATGAAGGCGATGTTCTGCTTCTCGAACAGAATGCCCAAGCCAATCGCCAACACGCCAAGGGCCACGGTGGTGATCTTCGACACCCGAATTTCATCCTTGTCGTTGGCCTTGCCTTTACGCCAGACGCTGGCATACAGGTCGTGGGACACTGCCGATGCACCGGCCAGGGTCAGGCCGGCCACCACCGCCAGGATGGTGGCGAAGGCCACGGCCGAGATGAACCCGAGGAACACGCTGCCACCCACGGCATCGGCCAGGTGCACCGCGGCCATGTTGTTGCCGCCGATCAGGGCGCCTGCGGCGTCCTTGAATTCAGGGTTGGTGCTGACCAGCAGAATGGCGCCAAAGCCAATGATGAAGGTCAGGATGTAGAAGTAACCGATGAAGCCGGTGGCATACAGCACACTCTTGCGCGCTTCTTTGGCGTCACTGACGGTGAAGAAGCGCATCAGGATATGCGGCAGGCCGGCAGTACCGAACATCAGGGCAAGGCCCAGCGAGAACGCCGAGATGGGGTCTTTCACCAGCCCGCCAGGGCTCATGATCGCCTCGCCTTTGGCATGGACCTTGATCGCTTCGGAGAACAGCGTGTTGAAGTCGAAGCCCACATGCTTCATCACCATCAACGCCATGAAGCTGGCACCGGACAACAGCAGCACAGCCTTGATGATTTGTACCCAAGTGGTTGCCAGCATGCCGCCGAACAGCACGTACAGGCACATCAGGATACCCACAAGGATCACCGCAACGTGATAGTCCAGGCCGAACAGCAGTTCGATCAGCTTGCCCGCGCCAACCATTTGCGCGATCAGGTAGAACGCGACCACTACCAGCGAACCAGACGCCGACAGGGTACGGATCTGCTTCTGCCCCAGGCGGTATGAGGCGACGTCGGCGAAGGTGTACTTGCCAAGGTTACGCAGGCGTTCGGCGATCAGGAACAGGATGATCGGCCAGCCGACCAAAAAGCCGATCGAGTAGATCAGGCCGTCGTAGCCGGAGGTGAACACCAGGGCCGAAATACCCAGGAACGAGGCGGCCGACATGTAGTCGCCGGCAATCGCCAGGCCGTTCTGGAAACCCGTGATCTTGCCACCGGCTGCATAGTAGTCCGCCGCCGATTTGTTGCGCTTGGAGGCCCAGTAAGTGATGCCGAGGGTGAAAGCAACGAAGGCCACGAACATGGCGATCGCCGGTACGTTCAACGGTTGTTTCTGCACCTCGCCGGTCAGGGCATCGGCGGCCCACACGGCGGGTGCGAAGGCTCCGCAGGCCAGTACGGCCAGGGCTTTGGCGTGGCGAATCATTGTTGCGCCTCCTTCAGGATGGCCTTATTCAGCTCATCGAACTCGCCGTTGGCGCGGCGAACGTAGATGGCGGTCAGGACGAATGCCGAAACGATCAGGCCCACGCCCAGGGGAATACCCCAGGTGATGGATGAATCAGGGCTGAGCTTGGTACCCAGAATCTGGGGGCCGTAGGCAATCAGGAGGATGAAGGCGCAGTAGAGGCCGAGCATGATCGCCGAAAGAATCCAGGCGAACCGCTCACGTTTGCTGACCAGCTCCTTGAAGCGGGGGCTGTTTTGAATCGAAAGGTAAATGCTGTCGTTCATTGTTTTTGTCCTAGCAGCACAAGTAGGGGAAACCCACACCCTTACTTTATGCGGCTAGCGAACACCAACCAGACGACCTTAGTCTTAGATGCAACGGTGTTTTACCGATTGCGTAACAAACTTTTGGGTGGGAGGGTGAGTGCTTTGGCTTGGGATGCGCGGTGGCGCGCAAATCGAGCGCCGCGCGGGCGGCGCTCGATCTCACAGGCGCTGAAACACCACCGCCGAACACCAGGCAATTACTTACCTGTCCACTCCTCCACACGCTCAGGGTGCTTGGCCACCCAATCCTTGGCGGCAGCATCAGGCTTGGCACCTTCCTGGATGGCCAGCATCACTTCGCCGATCTCATCCTTGGACTGCCAGCTGAATTTCTTCAGAAATTCTGCAACTTCCGGCGCCTTGGTCGCCAGTTCCTTGCTGCCGATGCTGTTGACCGTCTCAGACGCGCCATACACGCCCTTCGGGTCTTCTAGGAACTTCAGTTTCCACTTGGCGAACATCCAGTGCGGCACCCAACCGGTAACTGCAATCGGCTGCTGCTTGGCATAGGCGCGGCCCAGCTCGGCGGTCATCGCCGCACCAGAGCTGGCCTGCAGCTTGTAGCCAGTGAGGTCGTAATCCTTGATAGCCTGCTCGGTCTTGATCATCACCCCGGAGCCTGCATCGATACCGACGATCTTCTGCTTGAAGCCCTTGTCGTTCTTGAGGTCAGCAATGCTGACGTCCTTGACGTACTCAGGGACGATCAGGCCAATCTTGGCATCCTTGAAGTTCGGGCCGTAATCGACCACGTTGTCTTTGTTCTTGGCCCAGTATTCACCATGGGTGACCGGCAGCCAGGCCGAGAGCATGGCGTCGAGCTTGCCAGTGGCTACACCCTGCCACATGATGCCGGTGGCCACGGCCTGCAGCTTCACGTCGTAGCCGAGTTTCTGCTTGATCACTTCTGCGGCCACGTTGGTGGTCGCCACACTGTCAGCCCAACCATCCACGTAACCAATGCTTACTTCTTTGGCCATGGCCTGTGCAGCGCTCATGGCCAATACCAGGGCGCTACCCACACCCAGGAAACGGCGCATTATTGTAAAAGTAGCCATCAAAGCATCCCTCGTCAGGTCTTGGAGATTGCATCATCTTCCTGCAACAAAGCCGGACCTGCTCCCACTGCGACCTGTAACTGCCCCATATGCGACAGCACTGTGCCATTAGCGGCATAGAGTGACACGGCCCTGCGCGATCCTTGCATGCCAAAGCTTTGGCGCCGGGCTATCATCCTACGTTTTGCGCCTGATGATGGACCGCCCGATGCCCGTTGCTTCCCGCCTGCTGTGGCCGCTCTACCTGCTCGCTTGCCTGCTCGCCCTGCTTGGCCTTGGAGGGCTCTGGTATGGGCTGGGCAAGCCTGTGCTGCTGCCTGATGCGGCAAGCCCTACCCACAAACTGCAATGCGCGTCCTACACCCCGTTCGACAAGGACCAGTCGCCCTTCGACCAGCCTTTTCGCCTGCGCCCGGCGCGGATGGATGCCGACCTGGCGCTGCTGGCCGAGCGCTTTCGGTGCATCCGCACCTACTCGATGACCGGTCTTGAGGCAATCCCGGCGCTTGCTCGCAAGCATGGGCTGAAAGTGATGCTCGGGGCCTGGGTCAACGCCAACCCTGGCGACACCGACAAAGAGGTGAACGCGCTGATCAGCGCCGCCAATGCCAACCCGGATGTGGTCAGCGCAGTGATCGTGGGCAACGAGACGCTGCTACGCAAGGAAGTCACTGGCGAGCGTCTGGCCGCATTGATCGAGCGGGTAAAAAGCCAGGTCAAGGTACCAGTCACCTATGCCGATGTCTGGGAGTTCTGGCTGCAGCACCCGCAGGTAGCCCCGGCGGTAGACTTTTTGACCATTCACCTGTTGCCGTACTGGGAAGATGACCCCCGCGGTATCGACGATGCCCTTGCCCATGTTGCCGAGGTGCGGCAGGTTTTCGGCCAGCGCTTTGCGCCTAAAGACATTTTCATCGGCGAAACCGGCTGGCCCAGCGAAGGCCGCCAGCGCGAGACTGCCGTGCCGAGCCGGGTCAACGAGGCGCGCTTCATCCGTGGCTTCGTGAACATGGCCGAAGCCAATGGCTGGCACTACAACCTGATCGAAGCATTCGACCAGCCGTGGAAGCGTGCCAGCGAGGGCGCGGTGGGCGGCTATTGGGGGCTGTTCGATGCCGACCGGCAGGACAAGGGAGTGCTCGAGGGGCCGGTCAGCAATCTGCCGAACTGGCCGCAGTGGCTGCTGGCGAGCGGGTTGCTGGCAGCGCTGGCGTTGCTGATCGCAGGGCGCCCCGCTACTGCGCAGGCCGCCTTGCTGCTACCGCTGCTGGCAGGCGTAGGCGCGGGCTGCCTGGGGTTGTGGGGCGAGCTGATGCGCACCCATGCACGGTTCGCCGGGGAATGGGTTTGGGCAGTGCTGCTGGCTGCGTTGAACCTGGTGGTGCTGGCCCATGCAGTGCTGGCGCTGGCACGGCGCAGCGGATGGCGTGAACGGCTGTTCGCCTGGCTACAGGCACGGGCTGGCTGGCTGTTGCTGGCTGCCGGGTTCGCGGCGGCGGTGAGCATGCTGGCAATGGTGTTCGACCCGCGTTACCGCAGCTTCCCCACCGCAGCCTTGACGCTGCCGGCGCTGGTTTACCTATTCAGGCCGGTGCCTGTACGGCGAGCGGAAGTGGCGTTGCTGGCCTTCATCATTGGGGCTGGGGTGCTACCGCAACTGTATCGAGAAGGGCTGCAGAACCAGCAAGCCTGGGGTTGGGCGGTGGTCAGTGTATTGATGACAGCAGCCCTGTGGCGCTGCTTGCGTCTGCGCCAAGCTTGAGAAGGGGCTGGCGTCTTAGGGCGGGGTAGCACCGGCAACATACAGGCGTTTACCTGACCAACCGCAACCCCGCCAGCACCACAGCGAACACTGCAATGCTGGCGGTGTACAGCACCAATGCCGGTATCGCGAACACCAATGCCAGCACGGCCAGCCACCACCCGGCACGCCCGGCTACGAACTGGGCCACCAACGCCAGCCCTATCCCGCTCCACGCCAGCACCTGAAAGTGAATGGTCAAGCCAAGCAAGGCGCGCACCTGGCACTGCCAGTGGTCGCCTGGCCCGGCGCATAGGCCTACCCACTGCCCCGCTTCCATCAACTGGTAGCGCACGCCATAACTGGCGCTGAGCCAAAGGGCCAGAAACATTAGCGTTAGAGCGGCCGGCAGCGCTCGAGGCATGCTGTTCTCCAATACCCGTAATCGAAACCGTGAATGATCGCTTAAGACCTGCCTTAAGGCAAAATCGGCGACGCACCACTACATTTGCAGATAACCAGGGCACCAAAGGCCACCGCACTTGGCAACTTTGCCGAGGCCAGTGTGGTCATAGCCTGCGTACTGCACGAGCTTGAATCTTCTGGGGGAATACATGCTTCGATCTTGGCGCCTTGCCGCCCTTCTGGGTGGCCTGCTAATGGCTGCTGCCGCTTCGGCGCGGGATATCGACGCCGCGAGCTACGGCTACCCCTTGACCAACCCATTCGAGGCGACCATCGCCACCACGCCGCCGGAGCAGCGCCCGACCTTGCCCAGCGACGATGACATCGACCAATCGGACTACAGCCTCACCTTGCGCCCGGAACGGGAGTTCACCCTGCCCGACAACTTCTGGGCGGTGAAAAAACTCAAGTATCGACTGGCGCGCCAGAACCACCGAGCGCCGCTGATCTTCCTCATTGCCGGCACCGGTGCGCCGTACTCCAGCACCATCAACGAGTACCTCAAGAAGCTGTTCTACCAGGCCGGTTACCATGTGGTGCAACTGTCGTCGCCGACCAGCTACGACTTCATGAGCGCTGCATCGCGCTTTGCCACCCCCGGAATCAGCCAGGAAGATGCCGAGGACCTGTACCGGGTGATGCAGGCCGTGCGTGCTCAGCATCCGCGCCTGCCGGTCAGTGACTTTTACCTGACAGGCTACAGCCTAGGGGCGCTGGACGCGGCCTTCGTCAGCCGCCTCGACGAAACCCGCCGCAGTTTCAACTTCAAGCGCGTGCTGTTGTTGAACCCGCCCGTGAACCTGTACACCTCGATCAACAACCTCGACAAACTGGTGCAGACCCAAGTCAAGGGCATCAACCGCAGTACCACCTTTTATGAGCTGATGCTGACCAAGCTGACCCGCTACTTCCAGGACAAAGGTTACGTCGACCTCAACGATGCGCTGCTGTATGACTTCCAGCAATCCAAGCAGCATCTGTCCAACGAACAGATGGCCATGCTCATCGGCACCTCGTTCCGCTTCTCGGCAGCTGACATCGCCTTCACCTCCGACTTGATCAACCGCCGCGGTTTGATCATCCCGCCCAAGTACCCGATCACCGAGGGCAGCAGCCTGACGCCCTTCTTCAAGCGGGCCTTGCAATGCGACTTCGATTGCTACATGACCGAACAAGTGATCCCGATGTGGCGCGCCCGCACCGATGGCAACAGCATCCTGCAGCTGGTCAATCAGGTCAGCCTGTACGCGCTCGAAGACTACCTGCACAAGAGCGACAAGATCGCTGTGATGCACAACGCCGACGACCTGATCCTCGGCCCTGGGGACATCGGCTTTTTGCGTAAGGTGTTCGGTGATCGCCTGACCCTATACCCTCATGGCGGCCATTGCGGCAACCTCAATTACCGCGTCAACAGCGACGCCATGCTGGAGTTCTTCCGTGGCTAACAAATTTCTCCTTGCCAGCGCTCTATTGGTAGTCGCGGGTAGTGCCATTGCCGCTGAAACCGCGCCTCGGGCCAGTGTCGTCGAAGCCGATCCGCAAATTGCCGGGCCTGCGCCCCTGGCACCGGAATCCGACGGCTTTCTGGACCCACTGCGCGAGCTGAAATTCAACCCCGGGCTCGACCAGCGCGAGTTCGAACGCTCGACCCTGGAAGCATTGAACGTGTACGACCCACTGGAGTCGGTGAACCGGCGGATCTACCACTTCAACTACCGGCTTGACCAATGGGTGCTGCTGCCGCTGGTCAACGGTTACCAGTACGTCACACCCAGCTTCGTGCGCACCGGGGTAAGCAACTTCTTCAATAATCTGGGCGACGTGCCGAACCTGTTCAACAGCATTTTGCAGCTCAAGGCCAAGCGCTCGGCAGAAATCACCGCGCGGCTGATGTTCAACACCATCATTGGCGTTGGGGGGCTGTGGGACCCGGCAACCAGCATGGGCCTGCCGCGCCAGAGCGAGGACTTTGGTCAGACCCTGGGCTTCTACGGCGTACCGGAAGGGCCCTACTTGATGCTGCCACTGTTCGGCCCATCGAACCTGCGCGACACCGCCGGGCTGGCGGTGGACTACACCGGCGAGCAAGCCATCAACTACTTGAACGTGGCCGATGCCAGCAAGCGCTACCCGGAAATCTTCGCACTGCGCGTGGTGGACAAGCGCTACACCACCAAATTCCGCTACGGGCAGCTCAACTCGCCGTTCGAGTATGAAAAGGTACGCTATGTCTACACCCAGGCGCGCAAGCTGCAGATAGCCGAGTAGCCCACAGGCCGGGCAGGCATGGCGGCGCCAATACCGTCAAAGAGGTCGGCCGGCACAGGCGGCCTCAAAGGCCCAGGAACTGGCGCAACTCACGCTGTTTGGCCAACGCATCGCGCCGCCCCAGTTCGATCAGCTCGCTGCAGTAGCTGGCCTCGAACAGCAAATAACTCAGCACCCCGGCGCCGCTGGTGCGGGTAGCCCCCGGCCCACGCAGAAACAGGCGCAGCGCTGCCGGCAACTCGCTTCGGTGCCGTGCGGCAATCTCATCCAGTGGCTGACTCGGCGCGACCACCAGCACTTCGATCGGTGCCAACCCAAGACGCCGCGCGTCCAGGTGCGCGGGTAAGAGCCGCCCCAGGTGGTTCAGCCGCTGGAGCAGCTCGATATCGTCTTCGAGGCTGTCGATGAAGGTGCTGTTGAGCATGTGCGCGCCGATTTGCGCCAAACTCGGCTGCCGGCCGCTGTACACGCGCGGGCTGGGTAGCGGGGCGGTCGGGCCCTGCGGGTTGCCACTCACGCCAACTACCAGTACCCGGCTGGCCCCTAAGTGCAGGGCTGGGCTGATAGGCGCCGATTGGCGCACTGCACCGTCGCCATAGAATTCCTCTCCTAGCCGCACCGGGGCGAACAGCAGCGGGATCGCAGCACTGGCTAGCAGGTGGTCGAGAGTCAGTGCCGTAGGCACCCCGATGCGGCGGTGTCGCAGCCAGGGCTCGATGGTGCCCCGGCCTTGATAGAAAGTCACAGCCTGCCCACTTTCATAACCAAACGCCGTCACTGCCACAGCCCGCAGTTGCTCGGCAGCGATGGCGTGGCCAATGCCATCAAGGTCCAGGTGTTCAGCCAACAACCCCCGTAACGGGCTGCTGTCGAGCAAGGCCACCGGCACTTGGCTACCAATGCCCAGCAGGTTGTGGCTGACGAAGCGACTGGCCTGGCGTACTACGCCGGGCCAGTCGCTGCGGATCACCAGGTGGCTGCGAAAGTGCTGCCAGAAGCGGGTCAGGCGTTGGACCGCATCGCCAAAGTGAGTGGCGCCGCTGGCCAAGGTGACCGCGTTGATGGCGCCGGCCGAGGTGCCCACGATGACCGGGAACGGGTTACGTGCGCCCGGCGGCAGCAGCTCGGCGATCCCTGCCAGCACACCGACCTGATACGCGGCACGGGCGCCGCCGCCAGAAAGAATCAGGCCAGTGGTTGAGGTCATCGATGCCTTCCTGGATCAGTTGGTTTCAGGCCCCCGAACAGGCTCAGCGCTGTTTTTTGTCATACAGCCGCGGCTCACCCTCGGGCCGCGATTTGAAGCGCCGATGCGCCCACAGGTACTGCTCTGGGCACTCGCGCAGCACCCCTTCGACCCACTGGTTGATGCGCAGGCAATCGGCCTCTTCGCTTTCACCTGGGAACCCCTCGAGCGGTGGGTGGATAACCAGACGATAGCCGCTACCGTCTTCCAGCCGCCGCTGGGTGAACGGAATCACCTGTGCCTTGCCCAACCGGGCGAACTTGCTGGTGGCGGTGACCGTGGCTGCTGGGATACCGAACAGCGGCACGAAGATACTTTGCTTGGTGCCGTAATCCTGGTCCGGCGCGTACCAGATCGCCCGGCCCGAGCGCAGCAACTTGAGCATGCCACGCACGTCATCACGCTCCACCGCCAGCGAATCCTGATTGTGTCGCTCCCGGCCATTGCGCTGGATGAAGTCGAACAGCGGGTTGCCGTGCTCGCGATACATGCCGTCGATGGTATGGGCCTGGCCAAGCAGCGCGGCGCCGATTTCCAGGGTGGTGAAATGCACCGCCATGAGGATGGCGCCCTGCCCGGCCTGCTGCGCAGCCTGCAGGTGCTCGAGCCCCTCGATGTGGGCAAGACGCGCCAGGCGGGCTTTGGGCCACCACCAGCTCATGGCCATTTCGAAGAAGGCGATACCGGTGGATGCGAAATTGGCCTTGAGCAAACGCCGCCGTTCGTCGTCGGACAACGCCGGGAAGCACAGCTCCAGGTTGCGCGCTGCGATTCGCCGGCGCTCGCCAGCCACACGGTACATCAGCGCGCCCAAGGCACTGCCCAGCCATAGCAGGGCACGATAAGGCAACTGCACCACCAGCCACAGCAGACCCAGGCCAAGCCACAGGCCCCAGAAACGCGGGTGCAGAAAATAGGGTCTAAAACGCGGGCGGTCCATTGAAGCTTCCGGTAAGACAAAGGCCGAGCATTCTACATCGGATCGGCACCGGTTGCGGCCAACCGGTCTTATCGCTATAAGTCAGGGCACTTTTTTCGCAACAAGCCGTCTATGCAGACCATGAGCCCAAACCAAACACCCGACACCGCCTCCGTGTTCCAGCTCAAGGGCAGCATGCTCGCCATCACCGTGCTGGAACTGGGGCGCAACGACCTCGAAGCCCTCGACCGCCAGTTGGCGGCAAAGGTGGCACTGGCCCCCAATTTCTTCAGCAATACACCGCTGGTGCTGGCGCTGGACAAGTTGCCGGCCGACGAAGGGGCGATCGACTTGCCCGGGCTGATGCGCATCTGCCGCCACCATGGCCTGCGGACCCTGGCCATCCGCGCCAGCCGCATCGAGGACATCGCCGCAGCGATCGCCATCGACCTGCCGGTGCTGCCGCCGTCCGGCGCCCGTGAGCGGCCGCTGGAACCTGAGCCTGAGGTGAAAAAAGCCGAACCTGCCCCGGCGCCGGCCCCCGAACCCGAGCCGCAGGTACGCCCGACCCGCATCATCACCTCGCCAGTAAGAGGTGGTCAGCAGATCTACGCCCAGGGTGGCGACTTGATCGTCACCGCCTCGGTCAGCCCAGGTGCGGAACTTCTTGCCGATGGCAACATCCATGTGTACGGCGCGATGCGTGGCCGGGCATTGGCTGGCATCAAAGGCAACACCAGGGCACGTATCTTCTGCCAGCAGATGACCGCTGAAATGGTTTCGATCGCCGGCCAGTACAAAGTGTGCGAAGACCTGCGCCGCGACCCGTTGTGGGGCGCTGGCGTGCAAGTCAGCCTGTCCGGTGACGTGTTGAACATCACCCGTCTTTAACGGATACTTGCCGTCATTTTTAGAGCAACTTTTTTAACGGTTGCCATTATTTGCATTTTGCATGGGACATGCGTCCCAACTTATTTAGGGGTGAAACACCTTGGCCAAGATTCTCGTCGTTACTTCCGGCAAAGGGGGTGTGGGCAAGACCACCACCAGCGCCGCCATCGGCACCGGCCTCGCACTGCGCGGCCACAAGACGGTCATCGTCGACTTCGACGTGGGCCTGCGTAACCTCGACCTGATCATGGGCTGCGAGCGCCGCGTAGTGTACGACTTCGTCAACGTGGTCAACGGCGAGGCCAACCTGCAGCAGGCCCTGATCAAGGACAAGCGCCTCGAGAACCTGTTCGTGCTGGCTGCCAGCCAGACCCGCGACAAAGACGCGCTGACCCAGGAAGGCGTGGAAAAAGTGTTGATGGAACTGAAAGAACAGTTCGATTACGTGATCTGCGACTCCCCCGCCGGTATCGAAAAAGGCGCCCACCTGGCGATGTATTTCGCCGACGAAGCCATCGTCGTGACCAACCCTGAAGTTTCTTCGGTACGTGACTCCGATCGTATGCTGGGTATCCTGTCGAGCAAGTCGCGCCGCTCCGAGAACGGCGAAGAGCCGATCAAGGAACACTTGCTGATCACCCGCTACCACCCAGAGCGCGTCGAGAAAGGCGAAATGCTCAGCATCGCCGACGTCGAAGAAATCCTGGCGATCAAACTCAAGGGCGTGATCCCCGAGTCGCAAGCCGTTCTGAAGGCCTCCAACCAGGGTATCCCGGTGATCCTCGACGACCAGAGCGATGCCGGCCAGGCTTACAGCGACACGGTCGACCGCCTCCTGGGCAAAGAGAAACCCCTGCGTTTCATCGAAGTGCCGAAGCAAGGATTCTTCGCGCGCCTGTTTGGAGGCAAATAAACCATGAACCTTTTTGACTTCTTTCGTGGCAGACAGAAACAGTCCAGCGCGTCGGTAGCGAAAGAGCGTCTACAGATCATCGTGGCGCATGAGCGCGGCCAGCGCAGCGAGCCGGACTACCTGCCGGCGCTGCAGAAAGAACTGCTGGAAGTGATCCGCAAGTATGTGAACATCGGCAACGACGATGTGCATATCGAGCTGGAAAACCAAGGCAGCTGCTCGATTCTGGAGCTGAACATCACCTTGCCTGATCGCTGATTTGGCTTGAAGCTGGGGCCGCATTGCCGCCCTTTCGCGACCCAAGGCCGCTCCCACACAGGTTATGCATTGCCCTGTGGGAGCGGCCTTGTGTCGCCAAGGGCGGCAATGCGGCCCCGCTGTTTTTCCCCGATTTGACCGAGACCCTGCAATGCCGCTGTCGAACATCCAGATCCTCCATGAAGACGCCGCCATTCTGGTGATCAACAAGCCAACCCTGCTGTTGTCGGTGCCAGGCCGCGCCGAGGACAACAAGGACTGCCTGATCACTCGCCTGCAGCAAAACGGCTACCCGGACGCGCTGATCGTGCACCGCCTGGACTGGGAAACTTCCGGCATCATCCTGCTGGCGCGAGATGCCGACAGCCACCGCGAGCTGTCGCGACAGTTCCATGACCGCGAAACCGAAAAGGCCTATACCGCATTGTGCTGGGGCCAACCTGCGCTGGACAGCGGCAGCATCGACCTGCCGCTGCGCTACGACCCGCCTACCAAGCCGCGGCATGTCGTCGACCATGAGCAGGGCAAGCATGCGCTGACCTTCTGGCGTGTCGTGGAACGTTACCAGGATCACTGCCGGGTCGAGCTGACGCCGATCACTGGCCGCTCGCATCAGTTGCGCGTGCACATGCTTTCGATCGGCCACCCGCTGCTGGGCGACCGTCTCTACGCCAACCCGCAGGCGCTTGCAGCACATGAACGGCTGTGCCTGCATGCCTCGATGCTGAGCTTCACCCACCCAGTCAGCGGTGAGCGCTTGAAGTTCGAGTGCCCTGCCCCGTTCTGAAGTCAACTGCGTTAAACTCGCGCCACTGCTGTCTGGAGTGAGTTATGCGCGAAGCACTGAATACCGGCCTGATCGAATTCCTCAAGGCCTCCCCGACGCCTTTCCATGCCACCGCCAGCCTGGCCCAGCGCCTGGAGGCGGCCGGCTACCAGCGCCTGGACGAGCGTGACAGCTGGGCCACGGTGCCGGGCGGGCGCTATTACGTTACCCGCAACGACTCCTCGATCATCGCCATCAAGCTGGGCAAGCAGCCAGCGCTGCTCAATGGTATCCGCATGGTAGGCGCGCATACCGACAGCCCGTGCCTGCGGGTCAAGCCGCAGCCTGAGCTGCAACGCCAGGGCTTCCTGCAACTGGGCGTAGAGGTGTATGGCGGTGCGCTGCTGGCGCCGTGGTTCGACCGCGACCTGTCGCTGGCTGGGCGGGTCACCTTCCGCCGCGATGGCAAGGTCGAAAGCCAACTGATCGACTTCAAACTGCCGATAGCCGTCATCCCCAACCTGGCCATTCACCTGAACCGCACCGCCAACGAAGGCTGGCACATCAACCCACAGAACGAACTGCCGCCGATTCTGGCTCAGGTCGCCGGGGACGAACGCATCGACTTTCGCGCCGTGCTCACCGAACAGCTGGCTCGCGAGCACGAGCTCAATGCAGACGTGGTGCTCGATTACGAGCTGAGCTTCTACGACACCCAGGACGCCGCATTGATCGGCCTGCACGGCGACTTCATCGCCGGCGCCCGCCTGGACAACCTGCTGTCATGCTACGCCGGCCTACAGGCCCTGCTGGCGGCAGACAGCGATGAAACCTGTGTGCTGGTGTGCACCGACCATGAAGAAGTCGGCAGCTGCTCGGCCTGCGGCGCCGACGGCCCGATGCTCGAGCAGACCTTGCAGCGCTTGCTGCCGGACGGCGACGCCTATGTCCGTACGATTCAGCGCTCGCTGATGGTTTCGGCCGACAACGCCCACGGCGTGCACCCCAACTACGCCGACAAGCATGACGGCAACCACGGGCCCAAGCTCAATGCCGGCCCGGTGATCAAGGTCAACAACAACCAGCGCTACGCCACCAACAGCGAAACGGCCGGGTTCTTCCGTCACCTGTGCATGGCCGAGGAAGTGCCGGTGCAAAGCTTCGTGGTGCGCAGCGACATGGGCTGTGGTTCGACTATCGGGCCAATCGCAGCCAGCCACCTTGGCGTACGTACTGTGGATATCGGTTTGCCGACCTTCGCCATGCACTCGATCCGCGAACTGTGCGGTAGCCACGACCTGGCTCACTTGGTGAAGGTGTTGAGCGCGTTCTATCGTAGCCGCGAGTTGCCTTGACCCTGCGCAGGGCCCGCTGCAATCGCACCGGCGGGCCCTGTTGGCGAAGGGTCAGGCAAGGCGTCCAGGTTCAGGCGAACTGTGGGAGCCTGCTTGCGTGCTCGAACAATATTCACCAGCCATTCAGACCCTGCTGACACTCAGCCGGTAGGGCCATCTATCGCTCATGCGTCTGGACTATGCTCTAAGTACAGCCACGCGAACGCAGAAGGATTACTGCCATGTCCCCCTTCGTTTCACTATTCGTACCGGTATTTCTGTTTCTGATGCTGCTGACCATTGGCTTCAGCCTGCGCGAGCGCAATGCAGGGGTGGTGATGATGTGGATCGGCACCTTGGGCATCTTCAGCCTCACGTGTTGGACGATCCTGGAGAAACTGCCGGCATAAACCTCTACACTCGGGCAATCGTTTTACCTGAGGTAGATTTCCCGGTGCCAGCCTTCCTGCGTTGCCTAGCCCTGTTGCTGTTCTTCTTCATTGCCCCGGCCCACGCCGCGGGCTTACCCAGCCTGCTGGGCTCGAGCGCCCCCGCCCAGCCCGAAGCCACCGAGCCACTGGGCAAATCGTTGGACGAGGTGATCAAGAACCTTGAAAACGACCAACAACGCGCCAAGCTGCTCGCGGACCTGAAGAAACTGCGCGACGCCACCAAGCAGTCACAACCTAGCGTGGAACAGGGTGTTCTTGGCCTGATCGGCAGCGCCCTTGGTGACTTCGAAAAACAGTTCAGCGGCGACTCCAGCCCCTTCCATCGCTGGTCACAGGAAATCGAGCAAGCCCAGGCCGAGCTGGTCGAGCTGATCGTACCGGTGCATCAGTGGCCGGCCATTCTGTTCGGCTTTGCTGCCGTGATCGCGGTCTGGAGCCTGCTGGCCTATGCCTTCAACTGGGTCGGCCACCGCGTGCGGGTGCGGTTCGGCCTCACCGAAGAGCTGCCGCAACACCCACGTACCTGGGACCTGGTGCGCTTCGCTTTGCGCAAGCTGGGACCCTGGCTGGTAGCCCTTATCTTCACGGTATACCTAAGCTTCGCCCTGCCGCCGTCGCTGGGTAAGTCGCTGGCCATGGTGCTGGCCTATGCCTTGGTCGTGGGCACCTGCTTCTCGGCCATCTGCGTGATCGCCTTCTCGCTGCTCGACGGGCCCCATCGGCACCGCGCACTGCACATCCTGCGCCACCAGGCGTTTCGCCCGCTGTGGCTGATCGGCAGTTTCGCCGCCTTTGGCGAAGCCATGAGTGACCCACGCATGCTGGTCGCCCTGGGTACCCACCTGGCCCACGCTTTGGCAACCTTGGCCAACGTGATCGCAGCGCTGTCCTCGGGCCTGTTCATCCTGCGCTTTCGCAGGCCGATCGCTCACCTGATCCGCAACCAGCCGCTGAACCGGCGCCTGACCCGGCGTACCCTGAGCGACACCATCGAGATTCTCGGCAGCTTCTGGTTCGTGCCGGCTCTGATCCTGGTAGCCGTGTCGCTGTTCGCTACCTTCATCTCCGCAGGCGACACCAGCACGGCCTTGCGCCAGTCGCTGATGTGTACCGTACTGGTAGTGGTGTGCATGGTGCTCAACGGCCTGGTGCGTCGCCACGCGGCGAACCCCAAACGTGCCACCAAGCGCCAGGCGGTCTATGCCGAGCGCCTGCGCAATTTCGGCTACCTGCTGGTGCACTTGTTCATCTGGCTGATATTCATCGAGTTGGGGCTGCGCGTGTGGGGCCTGTCGATGATCGGTTTCGCCCAAGGCGACGGGCATGACGTAAGCGTGCGCCTGATGGGCCTGGCCGGCACTCTGATCGTCGCCTGGCTGGTGTGGATTCTCGCCGACACCGCCGTGCACCACGCCTTGGTGCGTTCGCGACGGGGCATGGCCAACGCCCGCGCGCAGACCATGATGCCGCTGATCCGCAACGTGATGTTCGTGGTGATCTTCATCATCGCGCTGATCGTCGCCCTGGCCAACATGGGCATGAACGTCACCCCGCTGCTGGCCGGTGCCGGTGTCATCGGCCTGGCCATCGGTTTTGGCGCGCAGTCGCTGGTGGCCGACCTGATTACCGGGTTGTTCATCATCATCGAAGACTCGCTGGCGATCGACGACTACGTCGATGTGGGTGGCCACTTGGGCACGGTGGAGGGCCTGACCATCCGCACCGTGCGCCTGCGTGACATCGACGGCATCGTGCATACCATTCCGTTCAGCGAGATCAAGAGCATCAAGAACTACTCCCGCGAGTTTGGCTATGCGATCTTCCGCGTGGCCATTCCCCACAGCATGAACATCGACCAGGCGATCACACTGATCCGTGAAGTTGGGCAGAAGCTGCGCAACGATCCACTGATGCGTCGCAATATCTGGTCGCCGCTGGAATTGCAGGGGGTGGAGAGTTTCGAGTCAGGCTCGGCAATCTTGCGGGCACGTTTCAAGACCGCGCCGATCAAGCAGTGGGAAGTGTCGCGGGCCTTCAACCTGGCGCTCAAGCGCCAGCTCGATGAGGCCGGGCTGGATCTGGCTACCCCACGCCTGTCGGTGCAAGTCGTCACCGCAGGTGGCGGTGGCATGGCCGAAACCGGCGACCGCAGCTAGCGCCTCAACCGGCCTGGGCACGAATGCAGATCGCATCGTGCCGCCAATACTCCAGGTCACAGTCGATCAAGCGCCCATGCTGGTCGCTGTTGACCCGGGTGATGTGCAAGCCTGGGCTCCCCGCCGACACCCTCAATGCTCCGGCTGCGGCCACCGGCAGCGCAGTCGGCAGGATTTCGAAACACACCTGCCCATAGCGGATGCCGTAGACGCGCTCGTAGAGCTCGGTCAGCGAGTGCGCCAGTTCGTGCTCGAGTATGTCAGGGAAATAATTCGGGTTGAGGTAGTGCTCGGCATACAACACCGCCCGCCCATCAATGCGCCGCAAGCGGCAGATGCGCACCACGCTCGATAACGCTGGCAACTGCAACCTTGCGCAGATCGCCGCAGACGCAGGTTGAAGGCGCGCCGAGAGCAACTCGGTACTCGCTACCCGCCCCTGGCTGCGCACCATCGCGTGAAAATGGCTACGCTCGATCAGGTCGTAGGTCAGCCGTTGCGCAGCGACGAACCAGCCGCGCCGCTCCTCCCGATAGATCAAGCCCAGCGCTTCGAGCTGCACCAACGCCTCGCGCAGGGTAATGCGGGTGGTGGCGAACACCTCACTGAGCTTGCGTTCGGCAGGTAGCTTCCCGCCCGGTGCCAACAGGCCGTGCTCGATCTGCTCCTGCAAGGCATGGCAGATAGCTGTTACCGCCCGTGGTGGCGTCGATTGCATCAAAAGGTTACCTATCTGGACTAGTCCAGCCCCATAACGGGGCCTTTGGAGAATAGTGCAAGCCTAGGCAGGGCTGATGAACATCCCATGACAAAGGCTGTGTCCAGCCATTGCCAGAAACGCGCCAAGCCAGCAAAACCGCGGGCGGTGCTTGGTCTACGCTGTAGCTTCAGGGCGGGCGACGGCCCCGCCCTACATCAAACTGTCACGCAAACGGCCTACCTTGGCTCAAGCTTTGCTGACCTAGACCAACGGTCGGCATTAACCGCTTCACTCATAACAACGATCGCTTTAGGCACCCACCCAAGGAGCTTCGGATGAAAAAGTTGTTCATGGCGTCACTGCTTGGCTCGGCCATTACCCTGTGCACCTCGGCGATGGCCGCCGGCCCCGACCTCAAAGCCCTGGAAGATGCAGCCCGCAAGGAAGGCACAATCAACAGCGTGGGCATGCCCGATGCCTGGGCCAACTGGAAAGGCACCTGGGATGATCTGGCCAGCCAATACGGCCTCAAACACAGCGATACCGACATGAGTTCGGCACAGGAAATCGCCAAGTTCGAAGCCGAGAAAGACAACGCCAGTGCCGACATTGGCGATGTGGGTGCCGCCTTCGGCCCGATCGCCGCCGCCAAGGGCGTCACTGCGCCGTACAAGCCCAGTACCTGGGACCAGGTACCGGTGTGGGCCAAGGATCAGGACGGCCACTGGGCGCTGGCCTATACCGGCACCATCGCCTTCATCATCAACAAGGACCTTGTGAAGGAAGGCGATCGCCCGACCAGCTGGCACGACCTGGAAAAAGGCAAATACAAGGTCGCCATCGGTGACGTCAGCACGGCTGCGCAAGCTGCCAATGGCGTGCTGGCGGCGGCCATCGCCTACAAGGGTGACGAGAAGAACATCGAGCCGGGTCTGCAGTTGTTCACCAAGCTGGCCCAACAAAAGCGACTGTCGTTGGCCAACCCGACCATCCAGACCATCGAGAAAGGCGAGGTCGAAGTGGGCGTGGTTTGGGACTTCAACGGCCTGAGCTACCGAGAGCAGATCGACCCCAAGCGCTTCGAGGTGCTGATCCCCTCCGATGGCTCGGTGATCTCCGGCTACACCACCATCATCAACAAGTACGCCAAACACCCCAATGCCGCCAAGCTCGCGCGTGAGTACATTTTCAGCGATGCCGGGCAGATCAACCTGGCCAAGGGGCACGCCAGGCCGATCCGTGCCGAGCACCTGAAGCTGCCAGAGGACGTGCAGGCCAAGCTGCTGCCTAACGAGCAATACAAGGCCGCCCAACCGATCAAGGATGCCGCTGCATGGGAAACGACTTCCAAGGCGCTGCCGCAGAAATGGCAGGAGCAAGTGATCATCGAGATGGAGTGAGGCGCCGGCTTCTCTAGTGCCTGACCCGCCCCTTTCGCGGTGGTTCATCGAGTGCCGAACCACCGCGCAAAGCCTGATTGGAGTAAGCATGCAACACAACGTCATTCTGGTCCTGCTCGACGGCCTCAACTATCAGGTGGCCCACCATGCCATGGGCCACCTGCACGCCTACGTCGAGGCCGATCGCGCTGCGCTGTACCGCGTGGAATGCGAGCTGCCGTCGCTGTCCCGGCCGCTGTACGAGTGCATCCTCACGGGCGTGGCCCCCATCGACAGCGGCATCGTGCATAACAACGTCAACCGCCTGTCCAACCAGCGCAGCGTGTTCCACTATGCCCGTGAAGCCAACCTGGGCACCGCGGCGGCGGCCTATCACTGGGTGAGCGAGTTGTACAACCGCTCCCCTTTCGATCCACAGCGCGATCGACACACCCATGCGCCAAAGCTGCCGATCCAGCATGGGCTGTTTTACTGGGACGACCGCTACCCGGATTCGCACCTGCTGGCCGATGCCGAGTATTTGCGTCGCCGGCATGCGCCCAATTTTCTCCTGGTGCACCCTATGAGCATCGACGATGTCGGCCACCACCACGGCCTGGACAGCAGCCAGTACCGTAACGCCGCGCGCAGCGCGGACATCCTGCTGGCCGACTATTTGCCCGGCTGGCTGGAGGAGGGTTATC
Organism: Pseudomonas sp. 51_B; assembly: GCF_017491595.1. Lineage (NCBI taxonomy): Bacteria > Pseudomonadati > Pseudomonadota > Gammaproteobacteria > Pseudomonadales > Pseudomonadaceae > Pseudomonas > Pseudomonas sp. 51_B. The sequence continues at coordinate 38,584 of NZ_JAFGYW010000020.1, read as the reverse complement.
AGGTGATGGTCACCGCCGACCACGGCATGAACAATGACCGTTCGCACAACGGCCTGCTGGCTGAGGAACGTGAAGTACCGCTGTTCGTGTTCGGCGATGGCTTCAGCCTTGACCCGGCCGCCAAACCCCTGCAGACCGAGTTGTGCGGCACCATCTGCGAACTGCTGGGTGCGGCCCATGACAAGACCGTCTGCCGGGAGCTGCTCAAGTGAAGGCCGGCAATCGTAGCCGTTATCTGGCGCTGCTGTGTCTGCTGCCGTTCGCAGTGTTCTTCATCATCTTCCAGATCGCACCGCTCGCCTGGGTGGCCATCAACAGCCTGCAATCGCAAGCAGGCTGGGGCACGGAAAACTTCAGCAAGGTGTTCGCCTCGAAATTTTATTTGCAGGCCCTGCAGCGCAGCCTGGAGATCAGCTTCTGGTCCAGCCTGTTCGGCATCGTCATCGCAACCCTTGGCGCCTACTCGCTGCGCCAGGTCGACTCGAAGCTGCGCGACTTCGTCAGTGCCTTCGCCAACATGACCAGCAATTTCGCCGGGGTGCCGCTGGCCTTCGCTTTCATCATCCTGCTCGGTTTCAACGGCGCGCTGACTCTGCTACTGAAACAGGTCGGCCTGCTGGAGGACTTCAGTATCTACTCCAAGAGCGGACTGATCCTGGTGTACACCTACTTCCAGATCCCCCTTGGCGTATTGCTGCTCTACCCCGCCTTCGACGCCTTGCGCGAGGACTGGCGTGAATCGGCGGCGCTGCTGGGGGCCAGCCACTGGCAGTTCTGGCGCCATATCGGCCTGCCGGTGCTGACCCCAGCGCTGCTCGGCACCTTCGTCATCCTGCTGGCCAACGCGCTGGGTGCATACGCCACCGTGTATGCCCTGACCACCGGCAACTTCAATGTGCTGCCAATCCGTATCGCCGGCCTGGTGGCCGGTGACATCAGCCTTGATCCGAACCTGGCCAGTGCCCTGGCGATGGTGCTGGTGGGCCTGATGACAGTGGTGACGGTGGTTCATCAATGGCTGCTCAAGAGGAGCTACCATGCGCGCTGAAAAATCATCTTCCGGGCTCTACCACCGGGTGGTGGTGTACTTGCTGTTCCTGATCTTGCTGCTGCCGCTGGCCGGTACGCTGTTGTATTCGCTGGCAACCAGCTGGTCGGCGAGCCTGTTGCCCAGCGGCCTTACCTTCAAATGGTACGTCGCACTGTGGAGCGAACCGCGCTTTCTGGCTGCATTCGGCCAGTCGCTGCTGGTCTGCGTGGGTGCACTGCTGCTCTCGGTGGTGCTGATCCTGCCGCTGTTGTTCGTGGTGCACTATCACTTCCCGAAGCTCGACGCGCTGATGAACATCCTCATCCTGCTGCCCTTTGCCGTACCGCCAGTGGTGTCGTCGGTAGGCCTGCTGCAGCTTTACGGCAGTGGGCCCATGGCAATGGTTGGCACGCCGTGGATCCTGATCGGCTGCTACTTCACCATCGCCCTGCCATTCATGTACCGAGCCATCACCAACAACCTGCAGGCGATAAACCTGCGCGACCTGATGGATGCCGCTCAGCTACTCGGCGCCAGCACCTGGCAGGCCGCCATACTGGTGGTACTGCCAAACCTGCGCAAAGGCCTGATGGTCGCCCTGCTGCTGTCGTTTTCATTCCTGTTCGGCGAGTTCGTGTTTGCCAACCTGTTGGTCGGCACTCGCTACGAAACCTTGCAGGTGTACCTGAACAACATGCGCAACAGCAGCGGGCACTTCAACAGCGCATTGGTGATCTCGTACTTCGCTTTCGTGCTGGTGCTGACCTGGGTCGCCAACCGCCTGAACAAGGACAAAACCTGACATGAGCTTCGTCAGCGTACAGAAATTGCAAAAAAGCTACGCCGGCAGCCCGGTGTTCGAGAACATCGACTGCCAGATCCAGCGGGGCGAGTTCGTCACCCTGCTGGGCCCCTCCGGTTGCGGCAAGTCCACCCTGCTGCGCTGCATCGCCGGGCTGACCCCGGTGGACGCTGGGCAGATCCTGCTGGACGGTGTCGATATCGTGCCCTTGAGCCCGCAAAAGCGCGGCATTGGCATGGTTTTCCAGAGCTATGCGCTGTTCCCCAACATGACCGTGGAACAGAACGTCGCGTTCGGCCTGCGCATGCAGAAGGTCAAGGCCGATGAAAGCCAGCAGCGGGTGCGCGAAGCCCTGGAACTGGTAGAGTTGGGCAGCTTCGCCGGGCGCTACCCGCATCAGCTGTCAGGCGGCCAGTGCCAGCGCGTGGCCCTGGCCCGTTCGCTGGTCACTCGCCCACGTCTGCTGCTGCTCGATGAGCCGTTGTCCGCGCTCGATGCACGCATCCGTAAACACCTGCGCGAGCAGATCCGGGCGATCCAGCGCGAGCTTGGCCTGACGACCATTTTCGTCACCCATGATCAGGAAGAAGCGCTGACCATGTCTGACCGGATCTTCCTCATGAACCAGGGCCGCATCGTCCAGAGCGGCGATGCCGAAACACTCTATACAGCGCCAGCGGACCTGTTCGCCGCAGGCTTTATCGGCAACTACAACCTGCTTGAGGCCGACAGCGCCAGCCGCCTGCTGCAGCGCACGGTGACCAGTCGCCTGGCGATCCGCCCGGAGTCGATCACCCTGGGTGCCCACGGTGAACTGGACGCCCAGGTGCGCAGTCACAGCTTGCTGGGCAACGTCATCCGCTATCGCGTAGAGGTGCGTGGGGTGGAACTGGTGGTCGATGTGCTCAACCGTTCGCCTGAAGACCTGCATGCCGATGGCCAGCGGGTGTCCCTGTCGATCGACCCCACGGCGCTGCGTGAAGTGGCCTAAGGAGACTCAACACCATGGCACTGGCAATTTTCGATCTGGACGAAACCCTGATCAATGGCGACTGTGCGTCGCTGTGGAGCGAGCAGATGGCCCGACTGGGCTGGGTTGACGGCAAGACCTTCCTGCGCCGCGACCATGAGCTGATGCAGGCTTACGGCAAAGGTCACCTGCAGATGGAAGACTATATGGCGTTCAGCCTGGAGCCCATCGCCGGGCGCACGCTGGAGGAAGTGGAGCACCTGGTTGAGCCGTGGGTCGAGGAGGTGATCGAACCGATCATCTACAGCGATGCGTGCCGTTGCATCGCCGAGCACCGCCAGCGCGGCGACCGGATTCTGATCATCTCGGCTTCTGGCACACACCTGGTCGGGCCGATCGCGGCGCGGCTAGGGGTGGATGAGTACTTGGCGATCGAGCTGGAGGCGGTGAACGGTGTATTCACCGGCAGGACCCATGGCGTGCTGACCTACCGCGAAGGCAAGATCACCCGGTTGCTGGAGTGGCTGGACCAGGAGCAGGAAAACCTGGAGGGCGCGAGTTTCTATTCCGACTCGCGCAACGACCTGCCGTTGTTACTGAAGGTCGATCATCCATATGCGGTGAACCCGGATGCGGTCTTGCGCGAGCACGCCCAGATAAATGGCTGGCCGATCTTGAACTGGAGCTGAAGCATTCAAAGGGCCGGCCCGGCCTGCTCGCGGGCGAACCCGCTGCCACCGGGCCAAGGCCTGTGATTTCGGTGACGGCGGGTTCACCCCGAAAGCATCAAGCCCGCTCAAGAAAGGCTTGGGTCAATGACCATTACCAGCTTGCCGGAGACCTGATTGCTTTCGAGCTCTGCATACGCCGCCTGGGCAAACTCCACCGGGTAGGTATCGACCAGTTGCGGCGACAGGCGCCCTTCGCTGAACAGCGGCCATACCTGCTGTTGCAGTTCGCGCAGCAACTCGGCCTTGAAGCCATCGTCGCGGTTGCGCAAGGTAGAGCCGGTGATTTCCAGGCGCTTGCCGAGCACCTGAGCCAGGTCCAGCTCGAACGTGCGCCCGCCCATCAGGCCGATGATCACCCAGCGGCCATCCCGGCCCAACAGCTTCAGGTTCAGCTCGCCGTAGCTCGCACCGACCGGGTCGAGAATCACGTCGAACGGGCCTATGCCCTCGAGCGCGTCGAGGTTTTCGTTACGCACCACGCCACCGGCGGCGCCCAGCGCCTCGCAGTAGTTCAGGCGATCCTTGGAGCCGACGCTGACCCACACCGGGCTACCAAAAGCCTTGCACAGCTGGATCGCTGCAGAGCCCACACCACTGGCACCGGCATGCACCAGCACTTTCTCCCCTGCCTTCACCTTGCCCAGCTGGAAAATGTTCAACCACGCCGTGGCATACACCTCCGGCAGCGCCGCCGCTTCGTGCAGGCTCAGGCCTTCGGGCACCGGCAGCACATGGCGGGCATCGACCACCACCTCTTCGGCCATGGCACCGCTGGCCAGCAGTGCGCAGACGCGGTCGCCCACCCGCCAGTCGGAGCCGGCACCCACCTCCTCGATCACCCCGGCGCACTCCAAGCCCATGTAAGGGCTGGCGCCTGGCGGTGGCGGATAAAGACCCTTCATTTGCAGCAGGTCGGCCCGGTTCAGACCGGCAGCAGCCACGCGAATGCGTACTTGGCCCGCGTCACAGGCTGGGCGCTGCGCTTCGACCCAGTCCACATGTCCTTCAACGCCTTGCAATGCCTTCACAGTGCCTCCATAGTTGAATCACAGACTGAGCCTGAGGAGCCCGCTCCTCAGGCTTTTTTGCAGTATTTGACCGGTTCCCATGGAACCGGCGAACGGAAAAGACGGCCTACTATGCGTGATCAATTGCCTCCACGTCGAATCAGCATGAAGCATTTCCTTCCAAGCACCGCCCTGGCCATGATGATCGGCCTGGGTAGCCTCACGCTCGGCGGCAATGCGGCGGCCGCCAATAAATGGGACAGCCTGCAGCCGGATCGTGACGAAATCGTCGCCAGCTTGAACGTGGTGGAGTTGCTAAAACGCCACCACTACAGCAAACCACCGCTCGATGACGCCCGTTCGGTGATCATCTACGACAGTTACATCAAGCTGCTCGACCCGGCTCGCAGCTACTTCACCGCAGCCGACATTGCCGAATTCGACAAGTGGAAGACGCAATTCGACGATTTCCTCAAAAGCGGCAATCTCGAGCCCGGTTTCACCATTTACAAGCGCTACCTCGACCGGGTCAAGCAGCGCCTGGACTTCGCCCTGGCCGAGCTGGCCAAGGGCGTCGACAAGATGGACTTCACCACCCACGAGACCTTGCTGATCGACCGTAAGGATGCACCGTGGGAGAAGGACCAAGCCGCGCTCGACGAGCTGTGGCGCAAACGCGTAAAGGATGAGGTACTACGCCAGAAAATCGCCGGCAAAGAGCCCAAGCAGATCCAGGAGACCCTCACCAAGCGCTACAAGAACCAGCTCGCACGTCTGGACCAGACACGCGCCGAGGATATCTTCCAGGCCTATATCAATACCTTCGCGCAGTCCTACGACCCGCACACCAATTACCTGTCGCCAGACAATGCCGAGAACTTCGACATCAACATGAGCTTGTCGCTCGAAGGCATCGGCGCAGTGCTGCAAAGCGACAACGACCAGGTCAAGATCGTCCGCCTGGTGCCTGCCGGCCCGGCCGCCAAGACCAAGCAGGTAGCGCCAGCCGACAAGATCATCGGTGTGGCCCAAGGCAACAAGGAAATGGTCGACGTGGTCGGCTGGCGCCTGGACGAAGTGGTCAAGCTGATCCGTGGCCCTAAAGGCTCGGTGGTCCGCCTGGAGGTAATCCCGGCCAGCAATGCGCCAAGCGACCAGACCAGCAAGATCGTCTCGATCACCCGTGAGGCGGTCAAGCTTGAAGAACAGGCGGCGAAGAAGTCGGTGCTCAAACTCAAGCAGGACGGGCGCGATTACAAGCTGGGCATCATCGAAATTCCGGCCTTCTACCTGGACTTCAAGGCTTACCGCGCCGGCGACCCTGAATACAAGAGCACCACGCGTGATGTGAAGAAACTGCTCACCGAACTGCAGAAGGAAAAGGTCGACGGGGTTGTCATCGATCTGCGTAACAATGGCGGCGGCTCTTTGCAGGAGGCCACCGAACTGACCAGCCTGTTCATCGAGAAAGGCCCGACCGTGCTGGTACGCAACAGCGATGGGCGTGTCGATGTACTGGAAGACGAAAACCCAGGCGCCTTCTACAAAGGCCCGCTGGCGCTGCTGGTCAACCGCTTGTCTGCCTCGGCTTCGGAAATCTTCGCCGGCGCCATGCAGGACTATCACCGTGCGCTGATCATCGGTGGCCAGACCTTCGGCAAAGGCACGGTCCAGACCATTCAGCCGCTCAATCATGGCGAGCTGAAACTGACCCTGGCCAAGTTCTATCGGGTTTCCGGGCAGAGCACCCAGCACCAGGGCGTGCTGCCGGACATCGATTACCCGTCGATCATCGACACCAAGGAAATCGGCGAAAGCGCTCTGCCAGAAGCCATGCCATGGGACACCATCCGCCCGGTGGTCAAGCCGACGTCCGACCCGTTCAAGCCGTTCCTGGCTGACCTGAAGGCCAAGCATGATGCACGCAGCGCCAAGGATGCCGAGTTCACTTACATCCGCGACCGCCTGGCGCTGACCCAGAAGCTGATGGACGAGAAGACCGTAAGCCTCAACGAGCAGGAACGCCGTGCCCGCCACGATGAAGTCGAAGCCAAGCAATTGGCCATGGAAAACATCCGCCGCAAGGCCAAAGGCGAAGAACCACTCAAGGAACTGAAGAAAGTCGACGAAGATGCTCTGCCGGAAGAAGACGACAAAACCAAGCCGGAGGATGACGCCTACCTGGCTGAGACCGGCCGCATTCTGATCGACTACCTCAGCGAGAGCACGAAGATGGCGAAAAAGTGACTCGACCGATGATGGCAGATTAGTACGACCTGTCATCAAACAGTCATGCCACTGTCGTGAAATAGAGGGGCCGGGTGTGCAAATGCCCGGCCCTTTCATTTTCAGGATATCGTCATGACCATCGCCGAACAGCTCAGTGCCTTGAGCGCCATTCTGGCTCAGCGCAGCATCCACAGCTTGTTCCAGCCGATCGTTTGCCTGCGTGAGCGGCGCGTCCATGGCCATGAAGCCTTGAGCCGCGGCCCTTCCAACAGCCCACTGCATTCCCCCCTAACCCTGTTCGCGACCGCCCGCCAGGCCGGGCGTTTGACTGAGCTGGAAGCCGTCTGCCGAGAAAGCGCCTGTCGCGGGTTCAGCGCACAACACCTTGAGGGCAAGCTGTTTCTCAACATCTCGCCTGAATCGCTGCTGGAGCCTCACTACCCTTCCGGGCGCACCCTTAAGCTGCTCGAGCAAATGGGTATTGCGCCAAGCCGGGTGGTGATCGAATTGACCGAGCAGACTCCGACCGACGATATCCGGCTACTGTCCAATGCGTTGCACCACTACCGCGACATGGGTTTTTCCATCGCCCTGGACGACCTCGGCGCGGGCTATTCCAGCCTGCGCCTGTGGTCCGAGCTGCGTCCGGAGTATGTGAAGATCGACCGCCACTTCATTGACGGCATCCACCACGACCCACTCAAGCGCGAGTTCGTCGGCTCCATTTTGCAGATAGCTCGGGCAGCGAACACACAGGTGATAGCTGAGGGTATCGAATTACCAGAAGAACTCGCGGTGTTGACCGACATGGGGATCAACCTGGTACAGGGGCATTTGCTGGGGCGGCCGCAAGCACTGGGTGTGCGGGCAGATCAGCGGCTCTTGGCGCAGGTGCTGCCCGCCGCGCTGATGCAACAGCCGACAGTCCGGCTCAATGCTACGCTTGGCCAGATCATGGAGTTGTTTGGTCGCCATGAAGAGCTGACCACTCTGCAGATACAGGCGCCTGACGGCACGCACTGTGGCGTGATTCATCGAGATGCATTGTCAGTGCTGGCCTTGGAGTGCCCACCGCCCATGGCCGGGAATGCTCAGGCATGCGCAGGGTAGCTGTACTCGAATACCCTGACTACCTCCGAAGCATGCCAGGACGCCGCTTCCATCCCATCGACCGGCCCCGAGAAACGCCCCAGGCGCTCGACACATTCGAAAAAACCGGTGCGCGGCAAACGGCTGGCACCTTGGCTGATCACCAGCGAGCTGCGCAGCGGCTGCTCGGCTCTGGCATCGATCACCGCCAGGTATTCCAGTGCGGCAGTCAGCGTCTGCATCGCCGGGCTGGGCAGTTGCAGGCGCTCGATCAATGCGCGATAGGTGAGCAAGTGACGTTGACGGCGGGCCATATCAAGCTCGTCCAGCAGGTTTTGCCAGTGCTCTCGGCTGATCCTGACCTGGCTCATGAGGGCTCGCTCCAGCCGGCCACCCCCAAGTGCCAGGCCAAAGCGCGGCGGATCGCAGCGTCCGGTTGGCGCTCGCCCGATTCGATCATGGCAAGGTAAGCCGGGCTGACCCCGACATTGCGCGCTAGCTGCTCAGGTGCAATCCCCTTCGCCTGACGCAGCTGCGCCACTTCACTGAATGCTGGCAGGTTGGCTGGCTGGGAACTTTGCGGCGGCGATTCGTCGGTTACCTGCGCAGGTGCCTGCCCAGCCGCCTCGAGCAGTGCCTGATACTGCTCCCAGGGAACGACCGCGTACTCGGGCTGACCGTCCCGGCTGATGACCTGAATACCCATGACAACCCCCTTTGTTAGGACTACCGCATGTAATCCGTAGGCATAATGCTTATGCCAATTATATTAGCAAGCGTGGCAGTCTGTGAGGGCTTGCACGTATTCAGTGCGTTTTGCGCTCTAAGCGCAGCGCTTCGGGAGTATCTGGAAGGCGCTCGACCACCCGCAGGCGCTCGGGTGCCTGGCTGTCACGCCAGGCCTTGAAACGCGCCAATTCATCCGCCACGGTCTTGAGCACCCAGCCAAGCACGGCAATGTCATCAAGAAAGCCTACGCCAAGAATCCAGTCAGGGATGGCGTCGATTGGGCTAACGAAGTACAGCAAGCCGGCGACGATGGTTACCAACGCCTTGGGGCTGATAGCGCGGTACTCACCACGCCACCAGGCTAGGCATAACGACTGCAACAGCTTGACGTCGCCGCGCAACTGGCCGATGCGCGGGCCTTTGCGTGCCACGGCGAACAACAAGGCTGGCAGCCGACCGCGGCTGAGCAAGCGCTCGGCCAAAGGCAGAAAACGGGCGAAATTCCAAGGTGCGCTCATAAGGCCTCCAGCACGGGGAGGTTATCCACATTTATTGTGGATAACCTTGTGAACAGGGTGAAGTTTGTGACGGCGCGCGCCCACAAGGCAAGGGCCGCGGTCAGATCGGGCGTTTTTTACACAGTCGTTTCAGACTCGCAAACGATTTGCGTCAGAAGCTTCCGGCTTCTTCACACTGCACTTGCTCGGACAATGCTCACCTCGTGAGGTTCGCAGAATCCTGACTCACAAACGACAACGCCCCGTCAGGACGGGGCGTTGTGCAGGTGAGCGCGGCTTATTGCTTGGCGGGGGCTTCAGCTGGAGCTTCAGCCTCTGGCGCTTCGCCACCCTGCAACTGGGCTGGGTCTTTGATGGCGATCAGTTCCAGATCGAATACCAGCACCGAGTTGGCCGGGATCAGCGGGCTCGGGCTCTGCGCACCGTATGCCAGCTCAGCCGGAATGAACAGCTTGTACTTCTCGCCAACGTGCATGAGCTGCAGGCCTTCGACCCAGCCTGGGATGACGCCGCTGACAGGCAGGTCGATCGGGCTGCCGCGCTCGACGGAGCTGTCGAACACCTTGCCGTCGATCAGCTTGCCTTCGTAGTGAACGGTGACCACGTCGGTGGGCTTGGGCTGAGGGCCGTCGGCCTTTTTCACGACTTCGTACTGCAGGCCCGAAGCGGTCGTGACCACACCTGGCTTCTTGGCGTTTTCTTCGAGGAATTTCTTGCCGGCGCTGGCAGCTTCTTCGCTAGCCTTGGCCAAGCGTTCTTCGGCGCGCTTTTGCAGCGCGGTGAAGGCCTCTACCAGCTCTTCGTCCTTGATACGTTGCTCTTTCTTGCTGACAGCGTCATCGATGCCCAGAGCGACCGCTTTGGAATCAAGATCTTCCATGCCTTCCTGAGCCAGGCTCTTGCCCATGTTCAGGCCTATACCGTAGGAAGCTTTCTGTGCCGGGGTCTTGAGCTCCGGGGTGCTGGCTTGTTTATCACAGCCAGCCAGTACCAGGCCTACCAGGGCAACCGCAGCCGCCAGACGATGCTGTTTCATGCTATTTCCTTGTTCATGCGCCATAAGGGCAATCAGGGTAAAGCCGCGAGCTTAGCAGCGGCCATCACCAATGGCTACCGGCATAGGAGCGGGTTTTCGTAAGGAAGTTCAGTACTTAAAGCCTTATTCATCAAAGCCAATGAGCCATTGGCCAGTATTGATGCTTCAGGAGGCTTTTGCCGGATTTTTGTGGCTGTTTGTTTCTTCAACCAACCGTCACGGATATTGGCCTTGGCGATACTGTTCAGCCAGCTCTCGCAGTACCTCGCAAACCCATTGCCCAGGCAGACTCAATGGCAATGCAGCGTTGCGGCAGATCCCCACCGAACCACCCGGCTCACGCACGCCCAGGTCGAGCTCGGCCAACTCACCCCGGCGCAGATCCAGCAGTACCGCATCCCGCGGGGCAACCCACAGTGCATCGCTCCCCAGCAGATAACGCCGGCTCAGCGCCAGCGACAAGGTCTCAAGGCGCTGGGTGGGCATTTGAATACCACACTGCACGAACAGGCTGTCGGCGTGCTTACGGATGGTGGTACCTGGGGGTGGCAGCACCAGTGCGAACTGACCAACGCGCTGGCGCTCCACGGGCGTACTTGCCAGCAATGGATGGCCAGGACGCACCACCAGAGCCATGGACTCGCTGTACAGGTGCTCGAATGACAGCCCTTGAATCTGCGGGCTTTCGGTCATGCGCCCGACCACCAGTTCCAGCTCACCGACGTGCAGTTGGCTGAGCAACTGCGCGCTGACCCCGGTCACTACGCTGATCACCAACGCTTGGTGACGTTGATGCAAACGGCACAGCACCTCTGGCATCAACAGCCCCTCGACGGTCGACAGCACGCCGATGCGCACCTGCGAAGGCGCCAGCGCCTCACCGCGCAGGCTGCTGACACCATCGCGCAGCGCCTGCACGCTGGGGCCGGCGTAACGCATGAAGCGGGTACCGGCCAAGGTCAGTTCGACCCCCTGACGGCTGCGCTCGAACAAGCGCGCCTGGAGCAGATCTTCGAGTTCCTTGAGCGTCTTGGATATCGCGGGTTGGCTGATGGCCAGAATATCGGCTGCCCTGGCCAGGCTGCCTTGTCGAGCAATCTCCAGAAAACACAAGAGGTGGCGATACTTGATGCGGCTGTCGAGGTTCATGCCAGCAAGCTTAACGCATCGCAGCCTGTGGCGTATCCGGGTCACGTTGCTGGCGGCGAAACTGCCCAGGCGGTAGCCCGTGGATCTGGCGAAAGCGCCGGGAGAAGTAGGCTTCGTCGGCGAAGCCACACAGCCGCGCTACCTCGCCCACAGGGCGGCTGCCATTGAGCAGGAAGTTGCGCGCGGTGTGCATGCGCCGCTCCAGCACCAGTTCGCTGAAGCTTTTGCCGATTTCCTTGCGCAGCCAATGGGTCAGGTAGGTTGGCGACAGGTAGGTGGCCGCAGCAACTTTCTGCAGGTTGAGGTCCGGGTCATCGATATGTCGGCGCAGATACTCGCTCATACGGCCTAGAGCGGCGCGACGGCTCAGTTGTGCCGCATTACTGTCGGCCAGTTCTCGCAACGGCTCGGCGTACAGGCTGCAGACCTGGCCGATCAACTGCAGCAGCAGGCCCTTGAGGACTTCGCGGCTACCGAAACGGCGGTTGGCATCGAGCTCGCGCATGCGCTCAAGCATCTGCCGCACTTCGCTGAAGTTGCTGTCATCCAGGCAAAAGTCCAGATGCTCCTGAAAGCGAAACGGTGAAAGCTCCGGCGCCTGCAGGATCGATACTTCTTCAAGGTCCATCGGGTCGCAGGCCAGGTGCGGCAGCAAGAACGTCTGGGAAAAGTTGATCACCACGAAATCGCTGTCGGCCGGGTGCGGAATCACATGCACCCGATGGGGCAGGATGAAGGCCAGGGTGTTGCGCTTGAACGGGCGCTGCACGCTGCCGATGTGCTGCACGGTGTCAGCGCCGAAGTTGATCTGGATCTGAAAGTACTCGTGACGATGCGGCGCAGTTTCGGCAGGCCGGCCGCGCTGGTCGCGGATGTAGAAATCCATCAACTCACTGCGCTGCTGCATGAAGTAGGTCGGAACCTCGCGCTTGGGGGGCATGGGTCATCTCCGGTTAGCAGAGCGATAGTTGTACGATGTCTAAGCTTTGCCATTAAACATCTTCTGCAAAAACCTGTGCAACAGCAAAATCACAGGGCCCTTGTAATACGGGGCTTCTAGCGAAAATCGCAGGCCAAACCCTCACTAGGTTTTTTTTGGACGCCGCAGCCTCACCTCGCTGGATGTGGAAAAAACGGTCTAAAACCCGCATTGCATTCACTTCGTTGTACGATCACCCTGAATAAGGGACTGCAGCCCACCTCTACCAACAACAACAAACGAGGTCGACTCATGTCGAGCACGCCTACCCCCCGCGCCGCGTCTTCGTACACGCTGGACGCGGCCCCTGCCCAGCGCCTGCCTACCCGCCGCCGCTGGTTCATGCTGTCGCTGCTGCTGGTGGCGACCATCATCAACTACGTCGACCGGGTGAACATCTCCATCGCAGCGCCGTTCATGGCCAAGGACCTGGGCCTGGACAAGGTCGAGATGGGCTTGATCTTTTCGGCTTTCGCCTGGACCTACGCCCTGGCCCTGGTGCCGGCCGGCTTCATTGCCGACCGATTCGGCTCGCGCCTGACCTATGGGGTATCACTGATCAGCTGGTCGGCAGTCACCGTGGCCCAGGGGCTGGCCAGTGGCTTTGCCTCGCTGTTCGGCCTGCGCCTGGCGGTCGGTGCCATGGAGGCCCCGGCCTTCCCGGCCAACAGCCGTGCGGTAACGGTGTGGTTTCCCGCCCGCGAACGCGGCATGGCCAGCAGCATCTACGTGTGTGGCCAGTACCTGGGCACCGCCCTGTTCACCGGCGCGCTGCTCTGGCTGGCCACCACTTATGACTGGCGCCATGTGTTCTACAGCACAGGCCTGGTCGGCATTGTGTTTGGCCTTGTGTGGTTGTGGCTGTACCGCGATCCGCTGAACTGCAAGAAGGTCAGCAAGGAAGAGCTCGCCTATATCGAAGGTGGCGGCGGGTTGGTGAAAAGCAGCCAGGAGCGAACCCGCTTCGACTGGCGCCAGGTCGCCGAGCTGTTTCGCTATCGCCAGGTCTGGGCCATTTGCCTTGGCAAGTTCGCCAGCACATCGGCGCTGTACTTTTTCCTCACTTGGTTCCCCACTTACCTGATCGAGGAGCGCCATCTGACCCTGATCAAGGTGGGCATCTTCGCGGTCATGCCGTTCATTGGCGCAACCGCCGGCATTCTGCTGGCAGGCATCGTGTCGGACCTGCTGATCCGCAAGGGCTATTCGTTGTCGTTCGCTCGCAAGTTACCGCTGGTGATCGGCTCGATGCTGGGTATGTCGATCGTGCTAGTGAACTTCACCGACTCCAACGTGCTGTGTATTGCCATCCTTACCCTCGCGTTCTTCGCTCAGGGTATCGCCTCGTCATCCTGGGCAGCGGTATCAGAAGTGGCGCCCAAGCAGTTGATCGGCCTGACCGGTGGGATCACCAGCCTGGCAGCCAACATTGGCGGGATCGTCACGCCGATCATGATTGGCATGATCGTGCATGCCAGTGGCTCGTTCGCCATGGCGTTCTGGTTCATTGGTGGGGTGGCACTGATGGGCACCCTGTCTTATTCGCTGCTGCTTGGAAAGCTCTACCGCATCGAGCTCAAGTCGGCGGCATGAGCCCCGATTAGTCCAAGCCGCCCCCGCTTTCGTCCAACTTTGCCGGCCAGCCTCTGCCTTACGCTGGCCACTCCATTACGGAGGACTCACCCATGACCTACCTGTTCGACCCGCCGGCCATCGTCAGCCTGCCGATCCGCGGCAGCGCTGCGCACTTCCCGGTCGGCCGGGTGTTCTGCCTGGGGCGCAATTACCCTTGGCCGGACGCCTACGGCCCAGCCCCCTTGGAGCCGGTGTTCTTCATGAAACCGGCAAGCAACGTGGTCCTGGCTCAGGGCGAGCTGCCGTTCCCGCCGCAGACCGAAGAGTTCTGCCACGAGATCGAGCTGGTCGCTGCTATCGCCACAGGGGGTGTCGATATTGAACCGGAGCATGCCCTGCGCCACGTGTTCGGGTTTGCAGTCGGGCTGGACCTGACACGCCGCGACCACCAGCGTAAAGCCAAAGCCCAGGGCCTGCCTTGGGAAAGCGCGAAAGTGTTCGAAGCCTCGGCACCGATGAGCGCCATCGTGCCAGCCAGCGAATGCGCCTGGCCGCTGGATGCCGACCTGTGGTTACAGGTCAACGGGCAGCCGCGCCAACGTGCCCACCTGAGCCAACAGACCTGGGCCCTGGCCGAGGTCATCAGCCGCTTGTCCCGCCAGCTGCCCCTGCGCCCAGGCGACCTGATCATGACCGGCAGCCCCCCGGGGGTAGCGACACTCAACCCCGGCGACACCCTGCATGCCGGTATCGACGGCATTGGCGAACTTAGCCTGCGCGTCGGCCCCCGCCCGGCCCGGCAAACGGTCAACGCAGCCTGACACGATGGAAGCCAACATGACACAACACAAGAAAATCGCGCTGGTGACCGGCGCCGGCAGCGGTATCGGCCGCGCGGTCGCCCTTGCCTTGCTACAGGACGGCTTCAGTCTGGTCCTGGCCGGACGCCGCGCAGAACCGTTGCAGGCACTGGCGGAACAAGCGCGGGCAGCGGGGGGCGAAGCTTTGGCGGTGCCCACCGATGTACGGGATGAACACAGTGTGGCCGAGCTGTTCGCGACCATCGAGCAGGTGCATGGCCGCCTCGATGTCATCTTCAACAATGCGGGCGTCAATGCCCCGGCCGTGCCGATAGACGAACTGGCACTTGAGAACTGGCGCAACGTTATCGCTACCAACGTCGATGGTGTCTTTCTATGCGCCCGTGCAGCCTTCGGCCTGATGCGCCGGCAGCAGCCACAAGGTGGGCGGATCATCAACAACGGCTCGATTTCGGCGCACACCCCAAGGCCGTTCACCGCCCCCTACACCGCCAGCAAACATGCAGTGCTGGGCTTGACCAAGGCCCTGGCGCTGGATGGCCGGGCCTACAGCATCGCCTGCAGCCAAGTGGACATCGGCAACGCCCTGACCGAGCTGTCCGAACGCATGACCCGTGGCGTACGCCAGGCCAACGGCCAGATCGCCGCCGAGCCAATGCTCGACGTACGCCATGTGGCAGACGCTGTGCGCTATATCGCTGCGCTGCCGCTGGAGGCCAACGTACTGAACATGACGGTGATGGCCAGCAATATGCCATTTGTTGGCCGCGGCTGAACCCCTTTCCCTGATGGAGTGACCGATGAAACCTGAAGTCCTGCAACTGAGCCCGATCCTCATCCCGCACATTCGCGAGCGCCTGGAGCAGCTATTCACCTTGCGCCGTTACTACGAACAGGCCGACAAGGACGCCTTCGTCAGCCAGCATGCCGAGCAGATCCGCGGTGTGATCACCGGTGGGCATACCGGTATCAGCCAGGCCCTGATGGCGCGGCTGCCTAACCTGGAGGTGGTCGCGATCAATGGTGTTGGCACCGATGCCGTTGACCTGGCCTACGCCCGCGACCGCGGTATCCAGGTCACTGCCACCATCGGCGCCCTCACCGAAGATGTCGCCGACCTTGCCATTGGCCTGCTGATCAGCCTGTGCCGGGGTATCTGCACGGGCGACCGCTTCGTCCGCGCAGGCCACTGGGCTACCAGTACCACGCCCTTGGCACCGCTGCCGCTGGCCCGCCAGGTATCGGGCATGCGTGTTGGCATTGTAGGCATGGGGCGGGTCGGGCGCGCGGTGGCTCAACGTGCGGCAGCGTTTGGTTGCCCGATTCGCTACACCGACCTACAGGCACAGCAAGTACCTTATGAATTCGAGGCTGATCTGCAACGGCTTGCGCAAGACAGTGATGCGTTGATCCTGGCGGCGGCGGCCGACAAGGGTGAAGCGCTGATCAATCGCCAAGTGCTGCAAGCGCTGGGTTCGCAGGGCTATCTGATCAACATCGCGCGCGGCAAGCTGGTGGACGAGCCGGCGTTGATCGCCGCGCTGGAGGCTGGCCAGATCGCGGGCGCGGCATTGGATGTGTTCGATGACGAACCACGGGCGCCAGAAGCCTTGTTCGGACGCGAAGATGTGGTGCTGCAGCCCCATCGCGCCAGCGCAACCCTACAGACTCGCACACGCATGGGCGAAATGGTCGTGTCCAGCTTGGTAGAGGTATTCGCCGGGCGCAAACCTCAAGGGTTGGTCGTCTAGCCAATGTAGCGGCTACCCGCGCAGGCGGGTTAATCGTCGAGCAACCCCGGTAGCGCACTCCAGCCATCGGTGTGGCGAGCGATGAAGGCTTCTTCGCGGTTAAACCCACCCACCGGTAATGCGCAGCCTGCAAACCGGTAGCGAGCCCGAGGCAGCGGGTTCACACGCGAAGAGGCCAGCACAGCCAGCACGCCAGGTGCTGGCAAGCGGGTTGTCCATGGCGCTATGCTGGACTGCACCCCAATACGAGCCTCTGCCTGTGTCCAAGGTAATCCTCAAGACCCCCGCACAACTAGCGCTGATGCGTAACGCAGGGCATCTACTGGCCCAGGTGTTCGTCGAACTCGACCGTTTCGTGCGCCCCGGGGTGACGACCCTGCAGATCAATGACCATGCCGAGGCGTTCATCGTCGACACCCTCAAAGCCCGCCCGGCCAGCAAGGGCCAATATGGCTTCCCCTACTCGCTCAACACTTCGGTGGACCACGTGGTCTGCCACGGCATTCCCAAAGCCCATGAGGTGCTCGAAGAGGGCTCGATCGTCAACGTGGATATCACCCTGGAGCAGGGTGGCTACATTGCCGATTCGTCGAAGATGTACGCCATCGGGGCGATCAGCGATGACGCCAGGCGTTTGGTCGATACCACCTACGAGGCCCTGTGGAAAGGCATCGAGCAAGTACGCCCAGGGGCGACGCTGGGTGATATCGGCCATGCCATTGAAGTGCACGCGCAAACCGCAGGCTACAGCGTGGTGCGCGAATACTGCGGCCATGGCATCGGCCAGCAGATGCACGAAGCTCCTGAAATCCTGCACTTCGGCCAACGCGGCATGGGTATGAAGTTGCAACCGGGGATGGTATTCACCATAGAGCCGATGATCAACCAAGGCGGGCGCGGTACGCGAACGCTCAAGGATGGCTGGACAGTGATCACCCGCGACCACAGCCTTTCGGCGCAGTGGGAGCATACCGTGGCGGTGACCGCAGAGGGCGTGGAAGTACTGACGTTACGCCCCGAAGAACGTCGCGGCTGAACGCCAGAAACAAAAAAACGACCCTAAGGTCGTTTGTTTGTGGCTTCCGGGTGTTCAGTGGGCCCTGGAAGCGGAATATGGCGCAGCGGACGGGACTCGAACCCGCGACCCCCGGCGTGACAGGCCGGTATTCTAACCGACTGAACTACCGCTGCGCTAATCATCGAAACGAGTGGTGGGTGATGACGGGATCGAACCGCCGACCCTCTGCTTGTAAGGCAGATGCTCTCCCGGCTGAGCTAATCACCCATTCGTCTCGGTGAGGCGCGCATTCTACGGACGAAGCAGACGGCTGACAAGCCATTTATGAGATTTTTCGCAAAAAATATCACTGCCAAATCGCAGGCACAAAAAAAGCGACCCTAAGGTCGCTTTCTTCGTTACTTCCGGGTGTTCAGTGGGCCCTGGAAGTGGAATATGGCGCAGCGGACGGGACTCGAACCCGCGACCCCCGGCGTGACAGGCCGGTATTCTAACCGACTGAACTACCGCTGCGCTATACATCGAGTGGTGGGTGATGACGGGATCGAACCGCCGACCCTCTGCTTGTAAGGCAGATGCTCTCCCGGCTGAGCTAATCACCCTTCGTCTCGGTGTGGCGCGCATTCTACGGACGGGCCGCTACCCTGGCAAGCACTTTCTTGATCTTTTTATAAAAAAAATCTCAAATCTTTCAAAGACCTAGCGCAGCCGAGGGTTTTGCATACCCATGACTTTCTAATGGCCCTCTGACAGGGCTGGCCTCAGAGCACCGCTCGGAGAATAATGCCCGCCTTATGCATTAAGGAGAGATTGCCCCTCATGTGGTTCAAGAACCTGCTGTCCTACCGCCTGACCCAGGAAGTACCGTTCGAGGCACAAGCGCTGGAAGACGCGCTGGCCAGCAAGCCGGCCCGCCCCTGCGCCAGCCAGGAGCTGACCACCTATGGCTTCATCGCGCCGTTCGGCAAAGGTGAAGACGCTCCCCTGGTGCACGTCAGCGGCGAGTTTCTGCTGATTGCCGCGCGCAAGGAAGAACGTATTCTGCCAAGCAGCGTGGTCAACGATGCGGTGAAAGAGAAGGTCGAAGAAATCGAGACCGAGCAGATGCGCAAGGTCTACAAGAAAGAACGCGACCAGATCAAGGACGAGATCATCCAGGCATTCCTGCCACGCGCGTTCATCCGCCGCTCGATGATCTTCGCCGCCATCGCCCCGCGCCTTGGGATGATTCTGGTCAACTCGGCCAGCGCCAAGCGTGCCGAAGACTTGCTGTCGACGCTGCGCGAAGTGATGGGTTCGTTGCCGGTACGTCCGGCCACCGTGAAAATCGCACCCACCGCGACCATGACCGACTGGGTCAAATCGCAACAGGCCGCCGAAGGCTTCTATGTCCTGGATGAATGCGAACTGCGTGATACCGCCGAAGACGGCGGCATCGTACGTTGCAAGCGCCAGGACCTGACCGGCGAGGAAATTCAGCTGCACCTGAGCACCGGCAAGATGGTCACCCAACTGGCGCTGGCCTGGCAGGACAAGCTGTCGTTCGTGCTTGACGACAAGATGGTGATCAAGCGCCTGAAGTTCGAGGAGCTGCTGCAGGAGCAGGCCGAACAGGACGGTGGTGATGAGGCCGCCCAGCAGTTCGATGCCAGCTTCCAGCTGATGATGATGACCTTCGCCGAGTTCCTGCCAGCCTTGTTCGAAGTGCTGGGTGGTGAAGAGATCCCTCAAGGGGTCTGATGTGAGTTGAAGTAGCACCGCAGGCCTCTATCTGAACGGTAGCCAGCAGTGGCCCATAGGCGGTTAAACCCGCTGTCACCCAGTGGCAGCGGGTTTAACCGCAAGTGGCCAATGAAATACTCAAAGCTATAAATAGAAAAGGAATTGCCCCATGCGCGCACTCGCCGCCCTCAGCCGCTTCGTCGGCAATACCTTCGCCCTGTGGGTGCTGGTGTTCGCCGTGCTGGCCTTCCTTGAGCCCCAGTGGTTCATCGCGCTCAAGGTCGCCATCGTGCCACTGCTGGGGCTGGTGATGTTCGGCATGGGCCTGACCCTCAAGCTCGACGACTTTGCCGCCCTCGCCCGCCAGCCCTGGCGCGTGGCGCTCGGCGTGGTGGCACACTTTCTGATCATGCCGGGCGTGGCTTGGTTGTTGTGCCAGCTGTTCCACCTGCCGGCAGAAATTGCCGTTGGCGTGATCCTGGTCGGCTGCTGCCCCAGTGGTACGGCGTCGAACGTGATGGTATGGCTGTCCAGGGGCGACCTGGCGCTGGCAGTTGCGATCGCCGCGGTGACTACCCTGCTCGCTCCCCTGCTGACCCCGGCACTGATCTGGTTGTTGGCATCGGCGTGGCTGCCGGTGTCTTTCATGGATATGTTCTGGTCGATCCTGCAACTGGTGATGCTGCCGATCGTGCTCGGGGTAGTGGCCCAGCGCCTGCTGGGCGCGCGGGTGCAGGTAGCGGTGCAGGTGCTGCCGCTGGTTTCGGTGGTGAGCATCGTGATGATCGTTTGTGCCGTGGTTGCCGCCAGCCAAGCCAAGATCGCCGAATCGGGGCTGCTGATCATGGCCGTGGTGGTGCTGCACAACAGCTTCGGGTTTGTGCTGGGCTACCTTACCGGCCGGCTCTGCAAGCTGCCGCTAGCCCAGCGCAAATCCTTGGCGCTGGAAGTGGGCATGCAGAATTCAGGGCTTGGGGCGGCGTTGGCGGCAGCGCATTTCTCGCCGCTGGCAGCGGTTCCGAGCGCGCTGTTCAGCGTATGGCACAACATCTCAGGGGCCTTGCTTTCGACCTGGTTCCGCAAGCTGGAGGAGCCATCGGCTGCCACGCAAGAGGTTGGACCGGCTCGCCATTGATGTGTACCCTGAGGGCAACGGTGAGGACGACCTCACGACGCACCGCGTGACCCTCCCGGGGACGGCCCCATCCTTTGCAACGATGGAGACGCATCATGTCCTGGATCATCCTGTTCTTCGCCGGCCTGTTCGAGGTCGGTTGGGCCGTCGGCTTGAAGTACACCGACGGCTTCAGCAAACCCCTTCCTACCGTGCTCACCGTCGCTGCCATGGCGGTCAGCCTGGGCCTGCTGGGCCTGGCCATGAAAGAGCTGCCGTTAGGCACCGCCTACGCCATCTGGACTGGCGTCGGTGCCGTCGGCACAGTGATTGCCGGGATCATCCTGTTCGGCGAGTCGATGGCACTGGTCAGGCTGGTCAGCGTGGCGCTGATCGTAACCGGCCTGATCGGCCTGAAAGTCAGCGCCAGCTGATACCCCTGCCTTAGCGCAGCCCCCCGCGCAGTCGGCTGACTTGCTCTCGCAAGGCTTCCGGCTGCGCAGCCTCCACCGCAATGGGTGCGCCTGCCACGATGGTCACCCGTGACCACAGGCGCTTGAAAAAGCCCTTGCTCGGGTCACGACTGAAGAAGCTCCCCCATAACCCCTGCAACGCCAACGGGATCACCGGCACCGGAGTCTGTTCGAGGATGCGGCTGACCCCGCCCTTGAACACATCGATCTCGCCGTCACCGGTCAGTTTGCCTTCCGGAAAAATACACACCAATTCACCGTCGGCCAGGTATTGAGCGATGCGTGCGAAGGCGCGCTCGTACGTGGCGAGGTCTTCGTTGCGCCCCGCAATGGGAATGGCGCCAGCGGTACGGAACACGAAGTTGAGCACCGGCAAGTTGTAGATCTTGTAGTACATGACGAAGCGAATCGGCCGGCGAATCGCCCCACCGAGCAGCAGCGCATCGACGAACGATACGTGATTGCATACCAGCAAAGCTGCGCCTTCATCTGGAATGCGCTCAAGGCCCCGGTGTTGTACGCGGTACATCGAGTGGCTAAGCAGCCAGATCAAAAAACGCATGGTGAACTCAGGCACGATCCTGAAGATGTAGGCGTTGACCAGCACATTCAGTAACGACACGACCAAGAACAACTGAGGGATAGTCAGCTTGGCCACACTCAGCAGAACGATGGTCAGTACTGCTGAAACCACCATGAACAGTGCATTGAGGATGTTGTTCGCAGCAATCACCCTCGCCCGCTCATGCTCGGCAGTGCGTGCCTGGATCAAGGCATACAACGGCACGATGTAGAAGCCGCCGAAGACCCCTAGGCCGACGATGGACAGCAAGATCCACCAGGCCTGATGCATGCCCAGCAGCGCCAACCAATCGTGAGGCGTGGCAGCGGCCGGAACGTCCCCGGAGTGCCACCACCAAAGCAGCCCGAACAGGGTCAGGCCAAACGAGCCGAAGGGCACCAGACCGATTTCCACCTTGCGTCCACTGAGCCGCTCGCACAGCAAAGACCCCACAGCAATCCCCACCGAGAACAAGGTCAGTACCAGGGTGACCACGGTTTCGTCACCGTGAAGCCATTCTTTGGAATAGGTTGGAATCTGGGTGAGGTAGATAGCGCCGACGAACCAGAACCACGAGTTACCGACGATCGAACGGGACACCGCCGGGGTCTGCCCCAGCCCCATGCGCAGGATCACCCACGATTGCTTGAAGATGTTCCAGTCCAGTGCCATCTGTGGCGAGGCAGCCGCGGCCCTGGGGATCCAACGGCTGGCCAGGTAGCCCAGTACCGCGGTGCCGACCACGCCACCGGCCACCACCATGGCGTAGCTGTCGGCGGACATCATCACGCCCGCGCCGATCGTACCGACCAGGATGGCGAGGAAGGTGCCCATCTCCACCAGCCCATTACCGCCGACCAGCTCGCCCTCGCGCAGCGCCTGCGGCAGGATCGAGTATTTGACCGGGCCGAACAGCGCCGAATGGGTGCCCATGCCGAACAGGGCCAGCAACATCAGTGGCAGGTGGTTGCTGACAAAGCCGAGGGCGCCGACCGCCATGATGCCGATTTCGGCCAGTTTGATCGCGCGGATCAGTGCGTCCTTGGCAAATTTTTCGCCGAACTGCCCGCCAAGAGCCGAAAACAGAAAGAACGGCAGAATGAACAGCAGTGCACAGAGGTTGACCCAGATCGAACGGTCGCCGTCGCCCAGGCTGAGCTTGAACAGGATCGCCAGGATCAGTGATTGCTTGAACAGGTTGTCGTTGAAGGCACCCAGCAGCTGGGTGACGAAGAACGGCAAGAAGCGCCGCTTGCCGAGCAAGGTGAATTGCGAGGGGTGACTCATCGTCCTTGTTCCTGAGTGTCTTTTGTCATTGGAGGTACGCACAGCGCCACAAGCCACAAATCTGCACGGGAAGGATGTGCCCTGACAAGCGACTAGCGCTGAAGGCATCCCCTCACGGCATCGATCCTCAGGGTGCCAACAACTTCTGAACCCAAACGGTTCAGATTTGGTTACACATGCCGATAATTCATACAGATGACTATATCTGAAATAAGGAATGGACCTCAGGTCTCCTCCATCGCGCAGGAAAAGGAGCTCGGCAGTATATGTTTACTTGGTTCGGCAACCTCAGAATCGCCCACAAACTCTTGCTCGGTTTCGGTCTGGTACTGGGCCTGACCCTGGTGCAGTCGCTCATCAGTTGGGATGGCATGGGCAGCCTGGTAAGGCGCAGTGAAGTGATCAGGGACGTGTCGCGGCTCAACGATGCGCTGGGCGACCTGCGCGAAGCGCGTCTGCGTCACGCCATGACCAATGGCGCCCCGGAGCAAAGCGAACAGCTGCAAGCCGCACTGCAAGCGTTGAAACCGACCTTGGCAAAATTGCGCCAGGTGATGCAGAGGGCGAAGAACCAGGCTCTGCTCAGCTCTGCCGAACAGAGCTTGCAGAGCTATGCCGATAACCAGGCTGCCAGCATGGGTGCGTATGAGAAAATGCACGCCGCGCAAAAGCAGATGGGCACGCTGGCAAGCCAGTCCTTTGCCAGCATCGAGCAGATTCGCAATCAGCTGCGGGCCATGGCCGACCCTGAACAGCGCCTGGTGCGTAGCGAGGCCATCAACCAAGTCCGCGAGAACCTGATTCTGTTGCGTTACCAGGTGCGCGGCTACACGGGCAATACCAACGCTCAGACCGAGAAATCGATGAACGCGCAGATCGCCACCACGGTGAACGAACTGCCTGGGCTCATCGCCCGCTTCAACGGGGCTTTCTCACAGCAATTCCAGCAACTGCAACAGCAGGTAACCGCTTACGCCAGTGCCGTCGAGGTATTCCGTGGCGAGGCTAGCAAGCTGGTCGGCTACCAGGCTGCCATGGGTAAGGATATCGACACCCTCACCGCCGTGATCGGCCAATTGCTCGATGACCAGGCCGAACTGGTTGCCAGCGACAGCCGCTTTGCCCGCATTCTGCAAACCGCCACAACGTTGCTCGCCTTGCTGATCGGTGCCTTGGCCGCAGTCATCATCGCCCGGCAGATCAGCCAGCCGCTGCGCCAAGCTCTGGCCGCCATGGAACAGGTCGCCGCCGGAAACCTCAGCGAACAGCCGTCCAGCCGCCGCCGCGACGAGGTGGGCCAGTTGCAGAATGCCTTGCAGGGCATGACGTGCAACCTGCGTGAGTTGATCGCCCAGGTACGCGACGGCATTTCGCAGATAGCCAGCGCTACCGAGGAGCTGTCGGCGATCACCGAACAAACCAGCGCTGGGGCTAATAACCAGAAAGTGGAAACCGACCAAGTGGCCACAGCCATGCAAGAAATGGCCGCCACCGTGCACGAAGTCGCACGCAATGCCGGTGAGGCCTCGGTGGCCGCCAGCGCCACCGATGAAGAAGCCCGTGAAGGTGACAGCGTGGTCAACCGCGCAGTCGCACAGATCAGCCGCTTGGCAAGCCAAGTGGATGCCACAGGCCAAGCGATGGGGGCGCTACGAAGCGAGAGCCAGCGTATCGGTAAGGTGATGGACGTGATCAAGGCTGTGGCCGAACAGACCAACCTGCTGGCGTTGAATGCGGCCATCGAGGCGGCGCGGGCGGGTGAGGCTGGCCGTGGGTTTGCCGTGGTGGCCGATGAAGTGCGCAGCCTGGCCCAGCGCACCCAGGCATCGACGTTGGAAATCGAGTCGGCCATTGGCAGCCTGGAAGAGGGTACGCGCTCGGTCAGTGAACTGATGGAACAGAGCCAGAGCCTGACCGAAAGCAGTGTGGCCTTGGTGCGTGAAGCAGGCGTGGCGCTGGAGGGGATCACCCGTCGGGTGTCGGCCATCGAGTCGATGAACCAGCAGATTGCCGCAGCCTCCGAGCAACAAAGCGCTGTAGCCGAAGAGATCAGCCGCAGTGTGGTCACCGTGCGGGATATCTCAGAACAG
This sequence comes from Pseudomonas sp. 51_B, assembly GCF_017491595.1. Classification (NCBI taxonomy): domain Bacteria; kingdom Pseudomonadati; phylum Pseudomonadota; class Gammaproteobacteria; order Pseudomonadales; family Pseudomonadaceae; genus Pseudomonas; species Pseudomonas sp. 51_B. Next base: position 13,902 of record NZ_JAFGYW010000020.1, on the reverse strand, counting down.
ACAGCCCAGGCCAGCCTGCAGACCTCGGCATCGAGCGTCGAACTGGCCCGCCTGGGCGGGCACTTGCAGCAGATGATTAGCCGTTTCCGCCTGTAACTCAGCGCAACGAAAAAACCGCAGCCAGGCTGCGGTTTTTTTTCGAGTACCCGTATTCAGAGCACGAAGGTCAGCAGCACATTGAACGCCAGTGCGGCCACGAAGCCAATCGGCGCAGCCTTCAACAGCAGCTGCGGGAACAGAGAAGCACGGTGCTGCTCATTAGTGCACGAACCCAGGATCAAGCTGCCACCTGACGAGAACGGCGATATCGAGGTGGCTTGCGCGCCAGCGACGATGGCGATGAACAGGATCATCGGCTCGATGCCCAGGTTGTTGGCAATCGGCAACACCATCGGGAATAGCGCCGGGGTCACGACACCCAGAGTACTGGAGAAGATCGACATGAACGCCGCCACCGCACCGAACACCACCGGCACCATGATTGGTGGGATACTGCCCCCGATCCACGAAGCAAGGATGCCGATGGTGCCTGCCTTGATGGCTACCGAAATCAGCATGCCCACACCACAGATCATGATCAGCGTGCCCCAGGGGACTGTCGCCATGGCCTTGCGCTCGTCGCCCAGCTTCAGCAACAGCGCGATCACCGAGAACACACTGGCAATCAAACCGATGTCCATCTTCGCGTTGATAAATGCCACCGTGGCATTGCCCGGCAAAGCGATAGCCGCCACCGGTGCGACCAACACGATAAGCATCATCGCCAAGGTCAACCACAAAGTAGTCTTCTGCTGGCTGTTTAGCGGCGCCGGTGCCACGGCGGTGAAGGCCGAAGCTTTCAGGGCGCGCCCCTGCCCGGCAACGAAGACGAACACCGCAATGACCAGCAACGGGATGATCAAGGTGCTGAGGAAAATCCCGGTTGCGTTGATGAACGCTTGGTTGTCACTCACGCCGGCATTGGTCATCAAGCCACGGAAGATGATACCGCTCTGGCTGGACATGAAATTGGCCCCGCTCAGCGCCCCGTAGTTCACCGCCATGCCACCGACGATCAGGCTCATGCCCGTGCGCTCGCACAGCAGCAAGGTGATCGGCGCCATGAAGGCCAGCACGGTGTAGTAGCCCGCGCCCATGGCGGCGATCACGGTGGCTGCGAAGAACACGGCGAAGGGCAGCAAATGGGGCATGCTGCGGCAGCGGTAGATCATGTGTTCGGCGAGCTTCTCCAGCGTGCCGTTGACCGAGGCGAAGCTGTAGAACAGGCAGACCGAGAAAATCACGAAGAAGATCTTCAGCGGCCACATGCCGATGACTTCAGATGGGCTCAGGCCCATGCCGAAACAGCCAATCAAGTACGCAAAGGCGATGGCGAACAGACCGATGTTGATCTTGGTCTTGTAGCCAAGGGCGACGGCGGCGACGATGGCCGCGACGACGAGCATGCTCATCATGGTGAGGTGTCCTGTTGTTGTTATCGGATTATCAGCGGGAACGGTCGAAGCCGAACAGCTTCGCCGGGTTGTCGCGCAGCACCTGGGCACGCTCCGCGGCATCGGGCAGCAGCGCTTGGAAGAAAGCGAACTGTTGGCCATAGTCGGTGTGCTGTTCGAACTGGGTATGCGGCCAATCGCTACCCCAAAGCAGACGCTGTATACCTCCGGCAGCCTCGCGTATCTGCGCCAGCAGCCCTTTGGCCTTGGCCAGGTCCGACTGGCTGCGGTAACCGGCAGACACCTTGAGCCACACCTTGGGCTCGGCAAGCAGGTGCAGGAAGATCCGGTGGCTGTCCAGGCTCGGGTCTATGCCTTCGTTGGGCAGGCCGAAATGATCGACCACCACGTCCACACCGCAGGCAAGAATCGCTGGCACGATCAGCGCCAAATCGTCGAAGCCGCGCTGAATTTCCACCTGCCAACCGCGCTTGGCCAGGCGCTTGAACAGCGAAGTCCACTCGGGGCCTGCGTAGTCGGCAAGCCGCTTGCCGATCAGGTTCAGACGAATGCCGACCACACCGGCGTCGGCCAGCGCGTCCAGTGCCGGGTCGCTGATGGCGGCATCTACCACGGCCACCGCGCGCAGGCGTTGGGGATAACGGCGCAGGGCCTGAAGCATGTAACTGTTGTCGGTCCCCAGGAAGCTGGGCTGGATCAACACACCGTGAGACAGCCCATGATGGTCCAAGTGCGCAAGATACTGCTCCACCAAGGCGTCGTAGGCCGGGCTGTAGCGACGGTTGGGCACCATCGGCAGGTCTTGGCGAAAGATGTGGGCATGGGTATCGATGCCGGTGAGGGCGGGCAGGAGGGGGCTGGTCATGAAGATCACCCTGGTCGATTTGTTATGGCAACGTGGGCACGCCGCGGTTTTTATATAAACATACAGTCATATATATGAATGAATGACCATATATTCAGCCACCCGGATCTGTCAATCCGGGTGCCGACGCATGGCGGGGAAAGCGCAGCTGTGTTTCGGAGGGTGGGAACGCGGTCAGCGAATGTCGACGCGGTAGCGGAAGTGCTGGGCGTGACCTACGGATCGGCGCCACTCCAGAGGCTGGCCTGCATAATTGCAAGCCAGCCGTTCGATCACCACCACCGGGCTGCCATTGGCCAGTTGCAGCAGCCGAGCATTGGCAGCATCGACCGCTTCGGCGGTGAGCACTTCCTGGGCGGATGCAACCACCTGCCCGCAGAGTTCTTCATAAATGGGGTAAAGCAAAGGACCTTTATGATTCAGGTCGACTTCCAGCAGCGGCTGAAACGGCTGACGCGGCAACCAGATTTGCTCGGCCAGCACAGGTTGAGCACCGAGCGAACGGGTACGCAGTATACGAATGGCAGCGCCACCTTCGGGCAAGTCCAAGGCCTGTGCGACCTGCTCGGGGGCTGATACGGGCTCGACGCTGAGGATCTGGCTGTCAGGCATCAGCCGCTCGCCGCTCGCCGCTTCAAAACGGAAAAAGCGAAACAGCGAGGACTGGAACTGTGGGCGGCGAATGAACGTTCCACGGCCTTGCTGGCGCTCCAACACGCCCTCGGCGACCAGCGCATCGACCGCCTTGCGCACCGTACCGACAGACATTTCGAACTCACTGGCCAGCGCAGCTTCGGTAGCGATGGCCTCGCCTGGGCGCCAACGGTTGTTGGCGATCTGGGCAAGCAAGTGATCGCGCAACAGTTGATAGCGAGGCAGTCGAACGTCACCGGACAGTTGGGGCATGTTATGCAGACATCTATATGTGAAATTGTCCGAAAGGATTCCTGCTGAGCGCAGTGCTGTCAATCCTTCGCCATTTTGTCCGGATAGCCACCTACAACTACCGCCGGCCCGGCACCCAAGCCATGGGTTACGTCCTGCGCATGGCATATGCTTGTAGCCGGCAAATTCGAACAACAAGGACGTAGCAATGCTCGCTGCCTTAAAAGGCTACCCCGCCAGCATACGCCTGCTGCTGGCGACCACGTTCGCACTGACGGTCGCCCGAGCGCTCACCCTGCCCTATCTGGTGGTCTACCTGGCTGAAAACTTCCAGCTCTCGATCGCCAGCATCGGCTTGCTGGTCGGTGGCGCGCTGCTCGTCGCGTCCGTGCTGAGCCTGTATGGTGGGCATCTGGTCGACACTGTTCACAACCACACTTTGATCAGCGCCAGTACGCTGATTTTTGCCTGCGCCTTCATGGTTGCCGTTGCCAGCCGAACGGCGTGGCTGTTCTTTCTCTGCCTGGTGCTGATCAACCTGGCCCTGGCAGTAGTCGACATCGCCGCCAAGGCCGGTTTCTGTACGCTGTTGCCCGTGGCGCAACGCGCCGAGGCGTTTGCCATCAAATACACCCTGAGCAACGTTGGGTATGCCGCCGGCCCTTTGCTCGGCGTGGCAATGTTGGAGCTTGACGACCATCTGCCATTTTTTGCCTCTGCGCTGACCGGGCTCGGTACATGCCTGGCCTACTGGCAACTTGGCGACCGTGGGCTGCAAACCACCGCCGTGACCGAGCCAAGCGCGGGCTTCACTCAGGTGGCAGTTAGCCTGGTACGTGACCACCGGCTCGTGTGCTTCACCGTCGGTGGCGTACTGAGTGCGGTCGTGTTCGGCCAGTTCACTGCCTACCTGTCGCAGTACCTGGTGGTGACCAGCAGCGCCAGCGAGGCGGCAAGGCTGATTGGATACCTGGTGACCACCAACGCGGTAACGGTGATCGCCTTGCAGTACCTGATTGGCCGGCGTATCGGCCGCCAAAAGCTGATGGCTTGGTTACTGGCTGGCATGGCGCTGTTCATCGTCGGTTTGCTGGGTTTCGCCATGGCGGGCTCAGTGGTGGCCTGGTGCCTGGCGATGCTGGTGTTCACATTGGGCGAAATCATCGTGATACCCGCCGAGTACATGTTCATCGACCTGATTGCTCCGCAGCATCTGCGTGGGGTGTATTACGGGGCTCAGAATTTGTGCAACCTGGGGGCAGCGCTCGGGCCGATGCTGGTGGGCTTCGCCCTGGGGCACTGGTGGCCGGGAAGCATCTTCTACCTACTGATGCTGTCGGTGGTATTGGCGGGGATGTTCTACTGCCTGGGTACACGCAACAGTTGAGCCCGCCTGCGACGACGCGCCGCTGCGACCATCGTCTGCGCTGACGAACCGCCGCCAGCGTGCCAGACTGTTCGACCGGGACCGCTATCTTATTGCTTCGGAGTTTTCATGTCGTTGTCCAGCGGGCTGATCGCCATGGTCGCCTTGGCCTATATGGCCGTGATGTTCGCCATCGCCTTTTACGGCGACCGGCGCAGCACTGCGTTGCCACCGCGCCTGCGGGCGTGGGTATACAGCCTGTCGCTTGCGGTGTACTGCACCAGTTGGACCTTCTTCGGCGCGGTCGGCCAGGCCGCCGAACAGCTCTGGGCATTCTTGCCAATCTACCTCGGGCCCATCCTGCTGCTGATCTTCGCGCCTTGGGTGCTGCAGAAGATGGTGCTGATCAGCAAACAGCAGAACATCACCTCGATCGCCGACTTCATCGCCGCCCGTTACGGCAAGTCACAGTCCCTGGCCATCGTGGTGGCGCTGATCTGCCTGGTCGGGGTACTACCCTACATCGCGTTGCAGCTCAAGGGCATCGTGCTCGGTGTCAATCTGCTGATCGGCGCCAATGCCGACGCCACCGGCACCCGCGTGCAGGACACGGCCCTGGTGGTTTCGCTGGTTCTGGCCCTGTTCGCCATCGTTTTTGGCACGCGCAGCCTGGACGTCACCGAACACCATCGCGGCATGGTCCTGGCCATCGCCTTCGAGTCATTGATCAAGCTACTGGCGTTCCTGGCCGTGGGCGTGTTCGTGGTGTTCAACCTTTACGACGGCTTCGACGACCTGCTCACCCAGGCGCGCCAGTCGGTGCACCTGGACAGCTACTGGCAGGAGACCATCAACTGGCCGTCGATGGTGGTGCAAACCGCCGTAGCAATGATGGCGATCATCTGCTTGCCACGGCAGTTTCATGTCACCGTGGTGGAAAACATCGAACCCCAAGACATGCGCATGGCGCGTTGGGTGTTCCCCCTGTACCTGGCCCTGGCCGCGCTGTTCGTGGTACCGATTGCCCTGGCCGGGCAGATGCTGCTGCCGGGCACGGTGATATCCGATTCATTCGTCATCAGCCTGCCGCTGGCCGAAGCGCACCCAAGCCTGGCCCTGCTAGCCTTCATCGGCGGTGCGTCCGCCGCGACCGGCATGGTCATCGTCGAGGCCGTGGCGCTGTCGACCATGGTTTCCAACGACATGCTGCTGCCCTGGCTGCTGCGTCGCACCAACGCCGAGCGGCCGTTCGAGGCCTTCCGCCACTGGATGCTGACCGTGCGCCGGGTGACCATCGTGGTGATCCTACTGTTGGCATACGTCAGCTATCGCCTGCTCGGTTCCACCGCAAGCCTGGCGACCATCGGCCAGATCGCCTTTGCCGCGGTCACCCAGCTGACCCCAGCCATGCTGGGCGCGCTGTACTGGAAGCAGGCCAACCGTCGAGGTGTGTTCGCTGGGCTGACGGCGGGCATCTTTCTGTGGTTCTACACCCTGGTGCTGCCGATCATCGCTCACAGTCTGGGCCTGCCATTGAGCGTGTTCCCCGGCTTGGCGTGGCTTCACGGCAACCCGCTGAATTTGCCGATCAGCCCTTTGACCCAAGGCGTGGTGCTGTCACTGGCGGGCAACTTCACGCTGTTCGTGTGGGTATCGATGCTGTCGCGTACGCGGGTCTCTGAGCACTGGCAGGCTGGCCGTTTCATCGGCCAGCAGACCAGCGCCCGCCCCAGCAGCAAACCATTGCTGGCGGTACAGATCGATGACCTGCTCAACCTGGCTTCGCGCTTTGTCGGTGAGGACCGCGCGCGGCAGAGCTTCATCCGTTTTGCCTACCGCCAGGGCAAAGGCTTCAACCCCAACCAGAATGCCGACGGCGACTGGATCGAACACACCGAACGTTTGCTAGCTGGCGTGCTGGGCAGCTCCTCGACCCGCGCGGTGGTCAAAGCCGCCATCGAGGGGCGCGACATGCAGCTGGAGGACGTGGTGCGGATCGCCGACGAAGCCAGCGAGGTTCTGCAGTTCAACCGGGCGCTGCTGCAGGGCGCCATCGAGAACATCAACCAGGGCATCAGCGTGGTCGACCAGAACCTGCACTTGGTGGCCTGGAACCGCCGTTACCTGGAACTGTTCAACTACCCCGAAGGCCTGATCAGCGTTGGCCGGCCGATCGCCGATATCATTCGCTACAATGCCGAGCGCGGCCTGTGCGGGCCTGGCGAAGCACAGGTGCATGTGGCAAGGCGCCTGCACTGGATGCGCCAAGGCCGGGCACATTCTTCTGAGCGGCTATTTCCCAACGGGCGGGTCATCGAGCTGATCGGCAACCCGATGCCCGGCGGCGGCTTCGTGATGAGCTTCACCGACATTACCCCATTCCGCGAGGCCGAACAGGCCCTGCGCGACGCCAACGAGGGCCTGGAGCAGCGCGTGGCCGAGCGTACCCATGAGCTGTCGCAACTGAACCAGGCGCTGTCGGAAGCCAAGAGCCAGGCCGAGGCGGTGAGCAAGTCCAAGACCCGTTTTCTGGCGGCCGTCAGCCATGACCTGATGCAGCCGCTCAACGCCGCCCGGCTGTTCTCCGCCGCCCTGTCCCAACAAGCTGAGGGGCTTAACGAAGAAGCCCAGCAATTGGTGCAGCACATGGACAGCTCGCTACGCTCGGCCGAAGAACTGATCAGCGACCTGTTGGACATTTCGCGCCTGGAAAACGGCAAGATCACGCCCGATGCCCAGCCGTTCGAGCTGTACCAACTGTTCGACACCCTCGGCGCAGAGTTCAAGCTACTAGCAGCCGAAAAGGGCCTGGAGTTTCGCCTGCGCGGCAGCCGCCTGCGGGTCGATAGTGATATGAAACTGCTGCGCCGGGTGTTGCAGAATTTCCTGACCAATGCCCTGCGCTACGGCAAGAGCCCGATCCTGTTGGGCGTGCGGCGCGAGGGCGCAAGCCTGTGGCTGGAGGTCTGGGACCGCGGGCCGGGGATAGCCGATGACAAGCTGCAGGTGATTTTCCAGGAGTTCAAGCGTCTGGACAGCCACCAGACCCGCGCCGAAAAGGGCCTGGGCCTGGGCCTTGCGATCGCCGACGGCCTGTGCCGAGTGCTTGGCCACTGGCTGCAAGTGCGCTCTTGGCCAGGCAAGGGCACAGTCTTTCGGGTCAACGTGCCAATTGCCCGCACCGGTGCGGCGGCTCCCAGTGCCGCCGCAGAAACCGCGAGCCAGCCCCTGGCCGGCTTGCGGGTACTATGCGTGGACAACGAAGACAGCATTTTGATTGGCATGAACAGCCTGCTCAGCCGGTGGGGCTGTCAGGTCTGGACCGCACGTAATCGCGCCGAATGCGAAGCGCTGTTGGCCTCCGGCATGCGCCCGCATCTGGCCTTGGTGGACTACCATCTGGACGACGGTGAAACCGGCTCGGGGCTGATGGGCTGGCTACGCGCGCGCCTTGGCGAACCGGTACCCGGGGTAGTGATCAGCGCCGACGGCAGCAAGGAAACCCTGGCCACCGTTCATGCCGCAGGCCTGGACTACCTCGGCAAACCGGTCAAGCCAGCGGCCTTGCGTGCCCTGCTCAACCGCCATCTGAGCCTGGTTCAGTAACCGCCATCTCTGCCAGTGCTTGATCCGCCAGGGCCCGCTCCAGGAGCTCGGCCGGCAGACTCTTGCTGGCGCGAGCCCCGAGCATTTTGAGCTGCTCGCTGCGGCTGACCAGGTTACCGCGCCCTTCGCAGAGTTTGTTGCGGGCTGCGGCATAGGCCTTGTCGACCTGTTGCAAGCGATTGCCCAGTTCGTCCAGGTCCTGAATGAACAACACGAACTTATCGTAAAGCCACCCGGCGCGCTCGGCGATTTCACGGGCATTTTGGCCTTGGCGTTCTTGCTTCCACAGGCTGTCGATCACCCGCAAGGTCGCCAGCAGGGTCGTTGGGCTGACAATCACGATCTGCCGGTCAAAGGCCTCCTGGAACAGGTTCGGTTCAGCCTGCAGAGCCGCTGAGAAGGCCGCTTCGATGGGAACGAACAGCAGCACGAAATCCAGGCTGTGCAGGCCTTCGAGGCGGCTGTAGTCCTTGCTGGACAAGCCTTTGACATGGCTGCGCAGCGATTGCACGTGCTGTTTGAGCGCGGCCTCATCGTTGTTGCCGACAAACTGCTGATAGGCCGTGAGGCTGACCTTGGCATCGACCACCACCTGCTTGTCACCGGGCAGCATGATCAGTACATCCGGCTGGAACCGCTCGCCATCGGCGCTTTTGAGGCTGACCTGGGTCTGATATTCACGGCCCTTCTCGAGCCCCGCATGCTCCAGTACCCGCTCAAGAATCAGCTCGCCCCAATTGCCCTGGGTCTTCTGGCCTTTGAGTGCCTGAGTCAGATTGGTGGCCTCGTCCGAGAGGCGCAGGTTCAGCTGCTGCAGTCGCTCCAGCTCCTTGCCCAACGAGAAGCGCTCACGGGCCTCTTGCTGGTAGCTCTCCTCAACGCGCTTTTCGAACGCTTGAATGCGTTCCTTGAGAGGGTCGAGCAACTGACCAAGATGCTGCTGACTGGTCTGTGCGAAACGTTGCTCACGCTCGTCGAAGATTTTCGTGGCCAGGTCGGCGAACTGCGCACGCAGGGTATCACGGGCCTCCTGCAGGTCCTCGAGACGCTGTTGATGGCTGTCCTGCTGCTCGCGCAGCTCTGCTTCCAGGCGCGCGGCCTGGACTTCCAGGCGGCGCAATTCAGCCTCACGCGTGGCCCGCTCAAGGTGCCAGGCGTGGGCAGCATCGCGGGCATTGTCGCGGTCGATCTGCAGCAGTTCCAGTTCTCGGCCCTGAGCGGCCAACTGCGCCTGCTTGAGCGCATTGGCTTCGCTCAGATCGCTGACTTCGTCGCGGCTGGCCTCCAGCTGTGCCTGCAGCCCGGCCTGCGCCAACTGCGCGCCGCTCAGGCGTTCCTCGAGCAGCGCCTGTTCGCCCAGGCGCGCAGCCTGACGGCGCTGCACCAGCAGGACCCAACCCAGGCAAGGCAAGCCGCCTGCCACCAACCCCAGCACAACGCTGGTCAGATCCACTGCCATGCTTGACCCCGATCACACCGTTGCAAGTTGCACGCAGCTTATCAGTCTGCCGGGGCAGGCGCCTGCTCCGCCTGAGCATCCTCGAACAGCCGCGCATACTCCAGTTGCGCGCGGCGATCGCCGGCGCGCGCGGCCTGGCGCAACAATTCATGGCCAATACGCCGGTCTCGAGCGTTGCCGCAGTCACGGCAGAGCATTTGCCCAAGCCGGCTCTGCGCCACCACCACGCCTTGACGTGCAGGTTGTTTGAGTAGGCGCCCGGCAATGTGCTTGACCTGCTGCTTTTCACCAAGCCGCGGGCTGTCGAGCAACCAAAGAGCAACTTTCAGGGAGAACCGCTTGGGCGTTGATACCGACGAGGCGACAGCGGAGCTGGCGAGGGATTTACCGCGAAACTTCATGACGACAGGGATAGCAGTTCGAAAAGCGCGCCACTGTACTCCTTTTTTTCGTGCATGACGCTGGTGATTTACAGCGCAGCGGAATTATTTTTTGTGATTTTTTCTTGACGTTTTCAGGTGAGTGGCGAGCCGATTGCCAGATGCCGACAGATTGTAGGACAGTTCGCTAAATTGCTGGTACGCCCGTCCTAGAGCAAGCGCTTGGGACAATCCACAGTTCCTGTGGATAACTCGGTGGACAACCCCCTCTAGGCGCCCGCAAACCCCCGTGAAATGGAGCTTACAGTCAAACTGACGATTTTTTCACCAGCTAAAATTAGTGTTTTTTTTCATTGACTTAAGCTATCAGTCAAGTCATTGGCGGGGTCCCCGGGATGTGTTGCCAAGCCGTTACAAGTGCTGCCTCAGATGTGAACATCTGCACCGAAAGCCTGCATTTGCGTGCACGAACATGGGACATCCCGCCAATCGAGCCCGTTGCTACCCCCTTCACATCGCGCTAAAGACGCGCCATACTGCTCGGCTAGCTTCGAGAAGAATTTTAAGCTTGCATTAACCGTTCAACGGCGGTAAGGTGCACCCCGTTAGTACCAAGCTGAAAGTCAATTCAGGCCTAAAGCGTCCTTGCAGCCCAATCGCTCTCCCGACCGATAGCTGCTGAAACCAGGACCGGCCCACTCGATGATTCCCTCGCCAGCACAGCGCTGGTCCAGAACGAATCAACCGGAAGATTGATCAGGATCCCACCCCGACGGCCTAGAACCTTGGCCCCGGTGTGCTGCCTGCCTTCTGAAGTACCTACCAGTCAGCCCAAGCGCCCAAACATTGATTGCGCTCTCTCTGGCTGCCCTGTTCCAGTCAGGTTCGTTCGTCCCTTAATAAAGGCGTCACTGGAACGTTTCTATCATGCACGGATCCTAATCCCCGTGTTTAAAGCAGGAACATCCAAACAATATGCAAACTCATCAGCAAATTCAGGCTGCCATTGGCACCCTTTCCCAGGCCTTCTCGCCACTCAAGTGCCTAATCACCGCTCCACGCAAAGGTAACTTCAGCTTCACCCTGGTAGACGAACATGGCGTCGCTTGCCACACCGAACGCCTGTACCCCGACCAGTACAGCCGCTCGGAGCCTTTGCAGGCCGTGATCGCCCGCACTCGTCAATCCTTGACCGCGTGAATGGCGAATATCAGGGTATTCACTCCCTGAATCGCGCCGCTATAGAGCTGTCTGACTGTTACTGGGCTAATTGCTGTAGGGCATATGGCACCGATGGTCAGGCAGCAATCGATTTAAAAACAGCCCTTTACACCACGATTATCACACTACACTTCAACTCGAGCGGTGCTTGCCGCTTCCGGCGGGCCTGACCGAATACCAGCTGCCAAGCTCCAGTGCCCGTCGGCCCTTACCTGCTCGAGGCCATCATGGGTATTGCGGCGAATGAATTGTGTCAGTACGTGATTCGACCAACCCTGGTCTATCTGAACCGCCATTGCGCCAGCGCTGAGGCCCTGCTTCTGGGAATAGCCGCCAGCCAGTCGGCTCTGGGCTCAGCCTTGCAGGACCGCCGCGGCCACGGCCTGTATCGTATTGGCGAAGCCCGTCACCAGGCCGTCTGGGACCATTTTCTGGCCCGTGATCCGGAGTTGGCCAGCCTGGTGCGTGGCCTGGCCAGCCAACACGCCTTCCTGGGCGGGCCGCACCTGGAGCTTACGGTAAACCTGCGCTATTGCACTGCCATTGCCTGGATGCTCATCGAGCAGCAGTCCCTGCCAATGCCAGCAGTGGACGACCTGCTGGGTCAGGCACGTATATGGCGGCAGATATTCAATCCGCATGGGCGCCTGCGTGACTTTGCCAATGCCTGGCATTCCTGCGTGGAGCAGAAAGTGCCCCAAGCATCTTAGGAAGCACCCTACATAGTTTTCGAACAAAAGGAATTCTGGTCGGATTGTCCTACAAAACCGCTCTATCTCCTGCGATCTGGGCTATAGCGCGGCGCGTGATTTGTTGGTAGCTTTTCGCCTCGGAGATCACAAGGAGTTTCTAATAATGAAAAAAGCAATGCTCAAAACCTCCCTCGGCGTAGCCGTTGCCCTGGCATCCAGCCAACTCTTCGCTGCCGGCTTTGCACTCAACGAGCAAAGCATCAGCGGTATGGGTACAGGTTTCGCAGGTCGGTCTTCTTCCGCCGATGATGCCAGCACCGTTTATGGCAACCCGGCCGGTATGTCGCGTCTCAAGCGCCAGCAAGTGACGGTCGGGGGCGCTGCCGTTATCGCCAAAACCGACATTTCTGGCCGTGGCAGCAGCCCGCTGCCCGGTGAAACCGACGGTGACATGGTGCCAACGGTAGGTGTTCCGATGGGCTACTACGTCAAGCCTATCGATGAACACTGGAGCGTCGGCTTCGGCATGTACGTCCCGTATGGCCTGGTGACCGATTACGGCAGCGGCGATGCTGCGCGCTACTGGGGCAAAAAGAGCCACGTTGAGGTCATCACCTTCCAGCCAACCGTCAGCTATGCCTTCAACGACAAGGTATCGATCGGTTTCGGCCCTACGATCAACAAGATCAAGGGTGAACTGGGTTCGAACACCATCAACCGCTTCACGCCTGGCACCAATGATGGCGAGGTGAAAATCAAGGGTGACGACACCGCCGTCGGCTACAACGTTGGTATCCTTGTACAGGCTACGGATCGCACCCGTGTCGGCCTGACCTACCACTCGATGGTGGACTACAAGCTCGAGGGCAACACCAAGGTCAACAACGCACTGATCGGGCCTTACAGCGGCAGTAAGTTCGACGCCACCTTGAAGATCAAGACACCGGAGTCTGTCGACTTCTCGGTCACCCATGAGCTGGACGACCACTGGACTCTGTATGCTGGCAGCACCTGGACCCGCTGGAGCCGCCTGAAAGACATCACTGTCAACAACGAAGTACCGGCACCGCTGGCCGCTCAGTTCGGTACCATCACCGAAGAGCAGAACTGGCATGACACGTGGGCTCACGCCATTGGCGCGTCCTACAAGGTCAACAAGGAGTGGGTACTGCGTACCGGCTTCTCCGTCGACCAGTCGCCAACCAACAACACTGACCGTTCGCCACGCATTCCAACGGGTGATCGCAAGGCGATCAGCATCGGTGCCGGTTACAGCCCAACCGATGACATGACCATCGATGTGGCCTACTCCTACCTGTGGGAAGAAGACACCAAGGTCAACCTGGCAAGCGCCACCAAAGGGCGTTACCAAGCCAAGTACGAAAACAGCGCTCACGGTATCGGTGCATCCCTCACCTACCGTTTCTAAGTTGTAATCGCTGCGAAAGAAACCGCCCTAGTGGCGGTTTTTTCAATTCTGGCCACCCAAACTCCGCTGTGGCTATTGCTGTTGTTTTTGCTGTTGTTTTTGCTTTAAAGCGCGCGGTGGTGCAGCAAACGCCGAATGCGACTTCAGGAGGCCGAGCGCAGGTCTTGCGGAGGGAGGTGACGGGCATGGGCCCGTCAAGCGCTGGGCCCCAGGATGGGGCCTGCAGCGCGGTCCTCCCGGGAGCAAGGCCGGAGCGAGGGAACCCCGGAGCGCAGCGTAGGGGCCGGATGATGGGAGCCAGCGTTTTTTGGTTACTTTTTGTCGCGTCAAAAAGTGACCCGCCGTAAGGGCGGAAGGGTGACTGTGCGTCGCCACCGCAAATGAATGTTTTCAGCTGAGTCAAAACCGCTGCGGTTTGGCTTTTGGCTTTTGACTTTTGACTTTTGACTTTTGACTCCGGGGATGGGGCCTTGAAAGCGCACACACATTCAATTGCGATGCTGGCGCACAGTCACCCTTCCGCCCTTACGGCGGGTCACTTTTTG
>NZ_JAFGYW010000207.1:0-506 GCF_017491595.1 Pseudomonas sp. 51_B | reverse complement strand
GCGCTGGAACAGGTGCGCCAGCGGGGCTTCGATCCGGCCGACGTGCGCCATATCGTGCTGACGCACCTGGATTTCGACCATGCCGGCGGGCTGTCCGACTTCCCCAACGCGCAGGTGCACGTGCTGCAACGCGAGATCGACGCGGCGCGCCAGACGCACAGCCTGCTCGGGCGCAACCGTTATCGGCACCGGCAGTGGGAACACGTGCGGCATTGGCATTTCTACGAGCCCGGCGGCGATACCTGGTTCGGCTTCCAGACGGTGCAGGGGCTCGACGGATTGCCGCCGGAGATCCTGCTGGTCCCGCTGACGGGCCATACCCACGGCCATGCCGGCGTGGCGATCGATACCGGCGCCGGCTGGCTGCTGCATGCCGGTGACGCCTACTTCTACCGCGACGAGGTGGGCCGAACGGCGCGGCACTGCACGCCGGGCCTCAAGCTCTACCAACGGATGATGGAGGTCGATCGCACGGCGCGGCTGGCCAACCAGCACCGGCTCTGGAC
>NZ_JAFGYW010000206.1:0-506 GCF_017491595.1 Pseudomonas sp. 51_B | reverse complement strand
GAAAAACGTGACCTTCAACTCGTTCCAGGTGCACAGCAGTATCGCCCGCAGCCACGACGACGCGCTGCACTGCCTTTTGCCGGTCAGCCAGTATTAGCGCAAAGCTGATAGCCACTATTGAGAGCGTTGATTTCTGCGCGAGCGTGCCCGGGCGTAGCCTTTCTCCATCGACCCCACATTGCTCGCCAGGACGCTCCCATGAACCGTTTACTGACTGTTTCGCTGATGCTCGCTGTTTCCGTACTCGCCGGTTGTGCCGGCCATGTTTCGCCCGAGCTGCGCCCTTACACCGCTGAAGAATCCCGCGAACTGGCGCTGGAAGCGCTGAACCGCAGCGGCTTGTCGTTCGACGAATACCACGCGAAAAAAGCCCAATTGCTAGGCCAGCCGCAGAAGACTTTCGGCTTCGACCAACAGGGTGAGATGAGCGCCGAACGTGCCATACAGCTGCACGGTCGTCCGGGCTGAAGGCAAACTGTACTGCTTGAAGTTTTCCCTAACTGTCC
>NZ_JAFGYW010000205.1:0-507 GCF_017491595.1 Pseudomonas sp. 51_B | reverse complement strand
CCTCAGATGCTTGCATGGATTGCCGAATGCGAGGATGTTATTTTAACTAATTTTGGTAGAGACAGTTCACCTTGGAGAGCGTTTGAAGAATTAGATAAAGTTCAATTAGATGGTAATTATGAAGATACTTTTGAAAAACAAAAGAGCTTTATTCTATAGTCAATCCTAAATTATAGTAAGCACCGTTTGCCCTGAGCTTGTCTAAGGGTAACGGTCGTTATGGTTCGACAGTCCTACCACGAACGACCATGTTCGATATAAGTCAGTTTTCACTATACTATAGTGGGGCGTAAGCATGGTGCCCCTACATCCGTATCATAACGTTTAGATTATTGAGCCGTTTGTTGACGGACGATTTGATAACGTCTGCCCAAATACCAAATCGGTGCAGACACAATATGAATCAAACGGGTAAAAGGGAAAATCATCACCAAGGTAATCCCTAACGCCATATGGATTTGATAAATCAAATCTGCCTGAGTAATACGTGCAGCTGCTTGCCAAGGA
>NZ_JAFGYW010000204.1:0-507 GCF_017491595.1 Pseudomonas sp. 51_B | reverse complement strand
TACGCGCAGAACTCACAAATTTTACCTTAGCCTGATACCCAGCAGTGAAACTGGCCATCAGTCTATATCTATCACATATCCGAATTTTTAAAGAACGATCTGACAAAAGCCAGAAATCAACATTCGAACTGAATGTTCATTTCTGAATTCTGATCAAGTAGAGCAGAAGTGGTGGAGCCAAGCGGGATCGAACCGCTGACCTCCTGCGTGCAAGGCAGGCGCTCTCCCAGCTGAGCTATGGCCCCGTATCCTACGGCTGAACCATGTAATGGTAGGTCTGGGCAGATTTGAACTGCCGACCTCACCCTTATCAGGGGTGCGCTCTAACCAACTGAGCTACAGACCTATAACAAGGTTGCGTTACAGCATCGTCTTTTACAATGAATCAAGCAATTCGTGTGGGAGCTCATCAGCAGGCTGATGTCGTCGATTAAGGAGGTGATCCAGCCGCAGGTTCCCCTACGGCTACCTTGTTACGACTTCACCCCAGTCATGAATCACACCGTG
>NZ_JAFGYW010000203.1:0-508 GCF_017491595.1 Pseudomonas sp. 51_B | reverse complement strand
GCTCAAGGGCAAGCCGGAAGAGGGCCTTATTCGCCTGCGCGCTTCCCATCAGGCCGGTTTGCTGGTGCTGGAATTGAGCGATGACGGCGGTGGCGTCGATCTGGAGAAAGTCCGCCGCAGCATCGTCGAACGGCAGTTATCCCCAGCCGAAACCGCAGCGCAATTGAGCGAAGAAGAACTGCTGACCTTCCTGTTTCTGCCGGGATTCAGCCTGCGCGACAAGGTTACCGAAGTGTCCGGGCGTGGCGTCGGACTGGACGCTGTTCAGCATATGGTCCGCCAATTGCGCGGGGCCGTGGTGCTGGAGCAGACGGCGGGCGAGGGCAGCCGTTTCCATCTGGAGGTGCCGTTGACGCTTTCGGTGGTGCGCAGTCTGGTGGTGGAAGTCGGTGAAGAGGCTTACGCGTTCCCGCTGGCGCACATCGAACGCATGTGCGATCTGGCGCCGGAAGACATTGTGCAGGTCGAGGGGCGTCAGCATTTCTGGCACGAAGGCCAGCATGTCGGG
>NZ_JAFGYW010000202.1:0-509 GCF_017491595.1 Pseudomonas sp. 51_B | reverse complement strand
AGGCAATGTAATGCCCCGCCGGCATTTTCTTATCGCCTGTGGAGCACCTGTTGCTCAAAAGAAACATATCTCAGCAGAAACCCTGCTGGAGCGACTGGTGAAAGCGACTCTAGTAAAGGAGGTGGCGTTCCCAGGTGGCGAATCCTGTGTGGTGCGATGCGATCACCACCAGATGCTCGAAGTGACCTCCATGTGGGCAAAGATGAAGGGGCGGCTCATCGCAGAAAAGATAACCTTGTTGGCGGTGAAGGATTGGGCCCGCAATTTAGGAATGGTGAGCTACGATTCCGTTGAAACTCGAGAGGATGAGGGCTCTGAGGCGCTACCCAAGGTAGGGACGTTCAACTGGGACTTGGCTGGACCTTCCTACTTATTTCCCATGCGAGAGTACGTCGATACAACTCTCAAACCAGGTTTCTTCGTTTGCGACCTTGCCCTTAGCGGGTCGGTTACCGCTGCCAATCTGGCAGGGTTCGTCAACAAATGTGTCACGCTGCGCAGTCTCAGGA
>NZ_JAFGYW010000201.1:0-510 GCF_017491595.1 Pseudomonas sp. 51_B | reverse complement strand
GCTCTGCGTGGTGTCAGGCTTGCTGGTTGCGGAGGTGATTGGCTGAGCCGGCGCCGGAATCGGCTTGGCCACCGGTGGCGGCGTTGCCGGGCGGGCAATCTGCGCCGGGATGGTCGGTGCCGGGGCGGCCGGAGCAGCAGCCGGAGCAGCAGGCACCGCTTCTTCAGCGACCTCTTCGTCCGTTGGCACCGGCTCTTGTGGCAAAGCCTGGGGCTCAGGCACGGCGACCGGGTCCATTTGCACTTGCGGCATGGCCGAAGGCGGAGGCGCAGCCGGGGCCGCGACGGTCACCTGACGCTGCTCATCCTGACGGGAAAACAGCATCGGCAGGAAGATCACCGCCAGCGCCACCAGCACCAGCGCGCCAACCATGCGCTGCTTGTACGCTTTATCCAGCAAAGCCATTTGCCGCTTCCTCCGTGGAGCGCCGGGCCAGCCATTCAAGGGCCTCGGCGACACAATAAAATGATCCGAACAACAGAATCTCGTCGTCGCTGGTTGCTATAGCGC
>NZ_JAFGYW010000200.1:0-510 GCF_017491595.1 Pseudomonas sp. 51_B | reverse complement strand
CATCTGCAATCAGCAGATTGACCCGAGGCATCTGTATGGCGCGCGCCAACGGGTCGAGCTGATAGTCCTCGATTTCGACACCGCTGCGGAAAGGAGCCTGAAGCGTTCGAGTATCGCCTTGGGCGACAGCGCCCCATCGAACCGCATTAAGGAACGCGTCAAGGCGCTCCGGCTCATCGAACCCGGATACATTTGGCATCGAAGCGCGCTCGAGAATCGAGGCGCCAGGTTCCAACTCCCAAATCACCCGCAGTTCCTCACCGGCGGCGTCGTCTTCGACGCATGACAGCGATACGAGATTTTCGCGATTGGCGCCGTCGGTCATGCCGCTAGCAGCGACAGAAGTGACAACATACCGTCTGTTGCGGACCGACACCAACTGGCCGTTGACTGGTACCCCAATGGACTGAACGATGGTCATATTTCTTTTCTTGCAAACAGGCTAGGCGACGTATTTTAGGGCCAAATCATCCACTTTGGACACCGGGTGACAGTCATACGCCGTAAGAC
>NZ_JAFGYW010000199.1:0-510 GCF_017491595.1 Pseudomonas sp. 51_B | reverse complement strand
GCACACGCCGATGATGCAGCAGTACCTACGCATCAAGTCGGAGCACCCCGACACGCTCGTGTTCTACCGGATGGGCGACTTCTACGAGCTCTTCTTCGAAGACGCGGAAAAAGCCGCGCGTCTGCTCGACCTGACGCTCACGCAACGCGGCGCATCCGCCGGCACGCCGATCAAGATGGCGGGCGTGCCGCATCACGCGGTCGAGCAATACCTCGCGAAGCTCGTGAAATTCGGCGAATCGGCGGCGATCTGCGAACAGATCGGCGACCCCGCGACGTCGAAAGGCCCCGTCGAGCGCAAGGTCGTGCGCGTCGTGACGCCGGGCACGCTGACCGACGCCGCGCTGCTGTCCGACAAGAGCGACGTGTTTCTGCTCGCGCTGTGCGTCGGCCACAACAAACGCGGCGTCGCGTCGAACATCGGCCTCGCCTGGCTCAATCTCGCGAGCGGCGCGCTGCGGCTCGCCGAGCTCGCGCCGGATCAGCTCGGCGCGGCGCTCGAGCGCCGCGC
>NZ_JAFGYW010000198.1:0-511 GCF_017491595.1 Pseudomonas sp. 51_B | reverse complement strand
GCCCTGAGACCCGAACGACACCGTGTTCGGCGCGGAAGCTACCGAGTTCGCACCGATCGCCACTGAATTCGGCGCCGATGCCGTCGAATGAGCGCCCAGCGCCGTCGAGTTCGTGCCGGAGGCAATCGCCCCTTGGCCGAATGCCGAGGACCCATCGCCCGACGCGCTCGCGCCCTGCCCCACCGCGGTGGAGCCGCTTCCGGATGCACTCGATGCTTGCCCTAATGCCGTCGAATTATTGCCCGATGCGTTCGACGCCTGGCCGAGCGCCGTTGCATTGGCTCCCGAAGCAGACGCTGCGCCACCGACCGCCGGGCTGTTGCTGCCCGACGCGTCGGCTCCCGGCCCCATCGACGTGCCGCCCGCGCCGTTGGTGTGAATCCCTCCGTTGGACACCGCAGTCGACAACGACGCGAGATTGCTGTTCGTCGTACTCAGTCCCGTTGACAGCGACGCGACATCGCTCTGCGTCGTACTCAAGCCGGTCGACAGCGACGACACGTTACCGCTC